>NZ_JBXVPZ010000002.1:0-100618 GCF_057961495.1 Streptomyces sp. P5F9
GTCGAGACCACCACCCGCGTCGCGGTGCGGGATGGGGTTCGTGGCGGTCGCGTCGGTGACGAAGGTGACCTGGTAGCCGAAGTCGCTCGCGACGCGGGTGGTGGTCTCGACGCACTGCTCGGTGCGGATGCCGCAGATGGTGAGCTCGCGGACTCCGTGCTCGGTGAGGAGTTGTTGCAGGTTGGTGGTGGTGAAGGCGTTGTGCGAGGTCTTGTGCAGGAGCGGTTCGCCCTCCGCGCGCTCCAGTCCGTCGATCAGCCGCACGTGACCGAGGTCCGGGTCGAATACGCCGCCGCTGCCGGGCTCGGAGTGCAGGACCCACACCACGAGGTCACCGGCCCGGCGGGCGAGCTGGACCAGACGGTTCGCCTGTTCGGCGATCTTCGGGTCGGAGATGGTCTCCCACAGCGGGCGGGCGCGGAAGGATTCCTGGACATCGATGACGATCAGTGCTCGGGTCATGCCCCAAGACTGCGCCGTGTGGACGGGGTGGCGACAGGCCGCATCGGGTCCGGGACCGGACCGATCCGGTCACTTGGTTGAGCGACCTGCCGCCGGCCCCGCCTGCCTCAACACGCCGGTCACCGGGTTGAGCGGCCTGCGGCCGTAGCGCCTACCTCGACTCCGGTCAGCGGGTCGAGCCGCCCGCCGGTAACCCGACCACCTCAGCTCCAGTCACCGGATCGACCCGCCCGCCGCCGTACCGTCTACCTCAGTTCGACGAGCAGGTCGCCGCCCTCCACCTGCTGGATGCGGTTGATGGCGAGGCGGGCGACCCGGCCGGACTTGGGGGCGGTGATCGCCGCCTCCATCTTCATGGCCTCGATCGTGGCGACGGTGACACCGGCCTCCACCTCGTCGCCCTCCTCGACCGCGAGGGTGACGACACCCGCGAACGGGGCTGCCACATGGCCTGAGTTGGCGCGGTCGGCCTTCTCGGTGACGGGGATGTCGGACGCGGCTGCGGTGTCACGGACCTGGATCGGCCGGAGTTGCCCGTTCAGCGCGGACATCACCGTGCGCAGCCCGCGTTCGTCGGCCTCGCCCACGGCCTCCAGCTCGATCAGGAGCCGGACACCGGGCTCCAGGTCGACCGTGTACTCCTTGCCGGGCCGGATGCCGTAGAAGAAGTCCTTGCTGTCGAGGACGCTGGTGTCGCCGTAGGTCTGGCGGTGGGTCTCGAACTCGCGGGTCGGGCCGGGGAACAGCAGGCGGTTGAGGGTGGCGCGGCGGTCCTTGTCGAGGGCCGTGCGGTCCTCCGGGCTGAGTTCCTGGACGGGCTTGGGGGCGGCGCGGCCCTGGAGTGCCTTGGTGCGGAACGGTTCGGGCCAGCCGCCGGGCGGGGTGCCCAACTCGCCGCGCAGGAAGCCGATCACGGAGTCGGGGATGTCGTACCGGTCGGGGGATGCCTCGAAGTCGGCGGGGCTCACTCCGGCGCCGACCAGGTGCAGGGCGAGGTCGCCGACGACCTTCGACGACGGGGTGACCTTCACCAGGTGGCCGAGGATGCGGTCGGCGGCGGCGTACATCGCCTCGATGTCCTCGAAGCGGTCGCCGAGGCCGAGGGCGATGGCCTGGGTGCGCAGGTTGGAGAGCTGGCCGCCGGGGATCTCGTGGTGGTAGACGCGGCCGGTGGGTGAGGCGAGGCCCGCCTCGAAGGGGGCGTAGATCTTGCGGACGCTCTCCCAGTACGGCTCCAGGTCGCCGATGGCCTGGAGGTCGAGGCCGGTGGGGCGGTCGGAGTAGTCGGTCGCGGCGACGATCGCGGAGAGGGACGGCTGCGACGTCGTGCCCGCCATGGAGGCCACCGCGCCGTCGACGGCGTCCGCGCCGGCCTGGATCGCGGCGAGGTAGGTGGCGAGCTGGCCGCCCGCCGTGTCGTGGGTGTGCAGGTGGACCGGCAGGCCGAACTCCCGCCGCAGCGCGGATACGAGCGTCGCGGCGGCGGGTGCTCGCAGCAGGCCCGCCATGTCCTTCACCGCGAGGACGTGGGCGCCCGCCTCGACGATCTGTTCCGCGAGGCGGAGGTAGTAATCGAGCGTGTAGAGGCGCTCGCCCGGGTCGGACAGGTCCGAGGTGTAGCAGAGGGCGACCTCGGCGATCGACGTTCCGGTGGCGCGTACGGCGTCGATGGCGGGGCGCATCTGGCCTACGTCGTTCAGCGCGTCGAAGATGCGGAAGATGTCGATGCCGGTGGCGGCGGCCTCCTGCACGAAGGCGTCGGTGACCTGGGTCGGGTAGGGCGTGTAGCCGACGGTGTTGCGGCCGCGCAGCAGCATCTGGAGGCAGATGTTGGGGACGGCCTCGCGCAGGGCGGCCAGCCGGTCCCAGGGGTCCTCGGCGAGGAAGCGCAGCGCCACGTCGTAGGTGGCGCCGCCCCAGCACTCAAGGGAGAGCAGCTGGGGCACGGTGTGGGCCACGACCGGGGCCACCGCGAGGAGGTCCTTGGTGCGGACGCGGGTGGCGAGGAGCGACTGGTGGGCGTCGCGGAACGTGGTGTCGGTGACGCCGATCGTGGGTGACTCGCGCAGGTGGCGGGCGAAGCCCTCGGGGCCGAGTTCGGCGAGCAACTGCCGTGAACCGGCCGGGGGTTCGGTGCTCGGGACCGGCGGCAGCTTGGTGGTGGGGTCGATCAGGTCGGGGCGTTCGCCGTGCGGCTTGTTCACCGTGACGTCGGCCAGGTAGGTCAGCAACTTGGTGCCGCGGTCAGCCGATTGACGGGCCGTCAGCAGCTGCGGGCGCTGCTCGATGAACGACGTGGTGATCCGCCCGGCCTGGAAGTCCGGGTCGTCCAGCACCGCCTGGAGGAACGGGATGTTGGTGGCCACACCGCGGATGCGGAACTCGGCGACGGCACGCCGCGCCCGGTTGACGGCGGTGGTGAAGTCCCGGCCCCGGCAGGTGAGTTTGACCAGCATCGAGTCGAAGTGCGCGCTGATCTCCGTACCGGCGTGGGTGGTTCCGCCGTCGAGACGGATGCCGGAGCCGCCGGGCGAGCGGTAGGCGCTGATGCGGCCCGTGTCCGGGCGGAAGCCGTTGGCCGGGTCCTCTGTGGTGATACGGCACTGGAGTGCGGCGCCGTGCAGGGTGACCGTCTCCTGGGACAGGCCCAGGTCCGCGAGGGTCTCCCCCGAGGCGATCCGCAACTGCGACTGGACGAGGTCGACGTCGGTGACCTCCTCGGTCACCGTGTGCTCGACCTGGATGCGCGGGTTCATCTCGATGAAGACGTGGTTGCCGGCCGGGTCGAGGAGGAACTCGACGGTGCCCGCGTTGCGGTAGCCGATCTCACGGGCGAAGCGGACGGCGTCCGCGCAGATCCGGTCGCGCAGGGCGGGGTCGAGGTTGGGCGCGGGGGCCAGCTCGACGACCTTCTGGTGGCGGCGCTGCAGCGAGCAGTCGCGCTCGAAGAGGTGGATGACGTTGCCCTCGCCGTCGGCGAGGATCTGCACCTCGATGTGACGGGGGTCGACGACGGCCTTCTCCAGGAACACCGTGGCGTCGCCGAACGCCGACATGGCCTCGCGGGCCGCCGCCTCGATGGATTCGCGCAGGGTGGCCGGGTCCTCGACGCGGCGCATTCCGCGTCCGCCACCACCGGCCACGGCCTTCACGAACACGGGGAAGCCGATGTCCTCGGCCGCGCGGACCAGTTCGTCGACGTCGGTGGAGGGCGCCGAGGAGCCGAGCACCGGTACGCCGGCCGCGCGGGCTGCGGCGATCGCCGTGGCCTTGTTGCCGGTCATCTCCAGGATGTGGGCACTGGGACCGACGAAGGTGATGCCCGCCTCCTCGCAGGCGCGGGCGAGTTCGGGGTTCTCGGAGAGGAATCCGTAGCCCGGATAGACCGCGTCCGCTCCCGCGCGCCGGGCCGCGCGGACGATCTCCTCGACGGAGAGATAGGCGCGGACCGGATGCCCGGGCTGACCGATCTCGTAGGCCTCGTCGGCCTTGAGCCGGTGCAGCGAATTGCGGTCCTCGTGGGGGAAGACCGCGACGGTTCGCGCGCCCAGCTCATAGCCGGCGCGGAACGCCCTGATCGCGATCTCTCCACGGTTGGCGACCAGCACCTTGCGGAACATTCCCGATCCCTTCAGCCTGCCGATGACGTGCACCATGGTGTCGGCGCAGCCCCTGTAACGCCATGTGAGCCGGGACACTAGTCGCAAACGTGTCGCGCGAAGCGCTCGACCGGGCCGATGGTAAAGAAATCGTATGGTCTAGTCCAAAGTGAGCTTTGGTCCAGTCCAATCCATTGACGTGGCCGCGACAGCGCCAGAAGCTGGGCGCCTCCCCCACTCCCACCGGAGGCACAACGTGACACGTCTTCGTGCATGTCTGGTCGCCGCGGCCGCCGTGACGACCGCCGCCGCGGGCACGACCGCGCTGGTCGCGACCAACGCCCAGGGCGCCACCGACGCGCCCACCGCGCTCAGCAACCGCTGGTACGCCGCGGCCCCCTATCTGATGCCGACGGACAACAACCCGCCGGACGCGGGCGCCATCATGGACGCCACCGGTCTCAAGGCCTTCCAGCTCGCCTTCGTCCTCGCCCCCAACGGCGGCGGCTGCTCCCCCACCTGGGGCGGCACCTCACCGGTCTCCTCGGACACCGCCGTCCAGTCGGTGATCAACACGATCCGCGCCAAGGGCGGCGACGTCTCCGTCTCCATCGGCGGCTACGGCGGCACGAAGCTCGGCCAGGCCTGCTCCGACCCGGCCTCGACCGCGGCGGCGTACCAGCAGGTGATCACCAAGTACGGCCTGCACGCGATCGACTTCGACCTGGAGGAGCCGGAGTACGAGAACACCGCGGCCATCCACAACGAGATCGGCGCGGCCAAGATCCTCCAGCAGAACAACTCGGGACTGTACGTCTCCGTCACCACGGCCGGCACGGCGGACGGCACCGGCTGGTTCGGCAAGCAGATGCTGCTGGAGGCGAAGTCGCAGGGGTTCACGCCGAACAACTTCTCCATCATGCCGTTCGACGGCGGCTTCAGCGGCGCGGCCTCGCAGACCAGCGCGCTCACCAACTTCAACTCCATCCTGCAGTCCACGTTCGGCTGGGACCAGGCGACCGCGTACGCCCACGAGGGCTTCTCGGGGATGAACGGGCGCAGCGACACCGGCGAGTACTTCACTCAGGCGGACTTCCAGACCGTCCTGAACTACGCCACCAGCCACAACATGGACCGCTTCACGTTCTGGTCCCTCAACCGCGACCGCCAGTGCACTCCGGTCGACAACGGCGGTACGACGTCGGGGACTTGCTCCAGCGTGGCGCAGAACGCGTGGGACTTCGCCAAGTACTCGGTGCAGTTCGCGGGCGTGACCCCGCCGACCTCGACACCCACGCCGACCCCGACTCCGACGCCCACCCCCGGCACGTGCAAGACGGCGTGGAGCTCCACAGCCGTCTACACGCAGGGCAACGAGGTGTCGTACGGCAACCACAACTGGGTGGCCAAGTGGTGGACCCAGAACGAGGTGCCCGGTGCCTCCCAGTGGGGCCCGTGGCAGGACGAGGGCTCCTGCTGATCTCCGGCGGGATCAGTAGGACACGGGCTGCGACGTCAAGTAGGCCTTGAGAAAGGCGTACCTGGCGTCGCTGTCCGCTACGGGGAGCGTGGCGAAGTGGTCACCGAGCTCCATCGTCTGCGGGGTGCCGGTGTCCAGGGCCGGCCAGGTGGAGAGACTGCCGCCGTTGGGGTTCCCGGTGGCCGCGAAGTTCGCCACGTACGAGGCGGTGGTGTCGGCGATGTCGTAGTCGCGCGACGCCCACGGGCGGTCGGTGTTGTAGATGAAGCCCAGCAGGTAGTAGACGTCGGCCCCGTCGAATGCCCCCGAACTGCCGTTGCCGACAACGGGGTTGGTGGCGTCGTGGCCCGGCGGGACCCGGGTCCAGAAGTAGGTGTGGACCGGGCCGCGATTGCCCGCCGTGTCCTCGAACTGCCCGCCCCACAGAAAGGTCGAGACACGTTCCTCGTCCCGCGCGTAGGCGTTGTACTGCGTGGCCGCCTCGGCGTCGGTGGTCGCCGGGTACAGGCCGAGGAACGTGTCCGCCAGGCCGACCGGCCCGAACCGGCTCTCGGCGTAGGCCTGGTACTCGGTCAGCGTGGGTGAACCGCTGTTCCCGTCACGGCAGTTGCCGGTGAGGACGGGTACGTCGATCTCCCTGCCCGCCTCCATGGCGGCGGTGTACGTGCTCGGCAGGACATAGCCGTCGAGTACGTCGCCGAAGGCGGTGGCGTCGGCCGGTGCGTCGGCGGCGTAGGTCCGCGCGACGATCTCGTCGGCGGACAGCGCGCGCAGATCGGTGAGGGCCGAGCACCCCAAGTAGGCCGCGAAGGCAGTGCCGTTGGACTCCGCGGCTGCCAACGTACGGTAGCCGTACGGCGATTGACCGAGGGCTGGGTCCTTGGTGTAGTGCACGCCGGACGGCAGCAGGGCCCGGTGGAACAGACCTCGGGCCGCCCGCGAGGCTAGGAGGACGTTGACGAGGTTCGCGCCGTTCTGCCAGCCGGCGAGCGTCACCCGGTCCGGGTCACCGCCGAACGCGGCGATGTTCCGGGCCACCCACTCCAGCGCCGCTACGGCGTCCAGGGCACCCCAGTTGCCGGAGGCGGCGTGCCCGGACTCGGCGCTCAGGTCGGGGTGGGCGAGGTCGGCGAAGGGGCCGACGCGGTGGTTGACGCTGACGAAGACGACGCCCTTGTTGGCCAGCAGGGTGCCGTTGTAGATCTCCTGTCCGGTCCAGATCGCGGTGTCACGGCCGCCGGGGAGCCAGACGAGGACCGGTCTGCTGTCGCCCGAAGTGGCCGCGCCGGTCCAGATGTCGAGGTTGAGGCAGTCCTCGCTCAGGGACGGCACCTGGTCGCTCGGGATACCCGTGACGGGCTGGGGGCAGGCCGGGCCCCACGCGTTCGCCTTGCGGATCCCGTCCCAGGACGGGGCGGGCTGGGGCGGGCGCCAGCGGTTGGCGCCGGCGGTGGTGTCCGCGTACGGGATGCCCTTGTAGGCGACGATGCCTTTCAACCCGCCCTGGACGCCGGTGACTTGGCCGGAGTCCGTGGTCACGGGGTCGTCGGCGCTCCGGCTGGCGCGCCGGTCGGCGGCCGACGCGACACCGGAGTCGAGGCCGGTCGCCAGCACGGCGGCGGCGGTACCGGCGAGAAAGCCGCGGCGGTTGAGGTCTCGCGAGCGCACAGGAGCTCCCTGTCGAGTGGGGGGACGGGCGAGTCGCACCATGCTCGGGCGACCGCCGGAGCGCGGCAAGCGGAACGCCCGTACTCACAGACTCGACAGTTTCGACAGCTGTTCGACAGTTCAACTCCCCTGCTGTCAGAGGATGTTGACCGCCCGCGCGACGACGAGGACGACGATCGACACGGAGACCGTGGACTGGCCCATCATCAGCATCTTGGCCCAGCGGGAGAGCGGCATCACGTCGGTCGGGCTGAAGGCGGTGGAGTTGGTGAAGGACAGGTACAGGTAGTCCAGGAACACCGGTTCCCAGTCCGGCGGCGCGGTCTCCGGGCTCTGCATCTGGACGAAGAGGAAGTCGGCGTACTGGTGGTGCCCCATGACCCGCGCCATCGGTCCGCCGCGGTCCCACTCCCAGTACCAGAGGGCGAACACGATGACGTTCGTCAGCCAGATGGCGCCGCCGGTCAGCAGCAGCGGTCCGGCGCCCAGCCCCTCGGTCCCCCTGACCAGGCCCACCACCAGCCGGGCCGCCGACCAGCTGTTGGCCAGGCTGATCACACCCGTCAGGACGAGGCTCGGCCAGCGCAACCACCGTGTGCCGGGCTCGATCCGCCGGGGATTGGCGACGAACAGGCCGACCATCAGCGCGATTTCGAGGGCCGGCAGCAGCCAGTACGGCTGGAAGGCGAGCCGGTGCGGCAGCATCAGCTGCAGGGCGAACGCCACCAGGATCACGGCGGACACCGCCCACCGTGTCTCGCCCCGCGTCACCCGGCGCCAGGCGGGCACCACATCGCGCCCGCCGTTCTCCAGCAGCCGCTCGATCCTGGCCAAGCGGCTGCTGGAGTCGTCCCTACCGTCCGTACCGTCCGTCATGGGCACCGATTGTCCCCGGTGAGAGGTGGATCCAATGACGCGCCCCACCCTGGACGTCGGCGGATGTTCCGGCCGATGACGGGTGTGCGGTGCGGCTCAGCCCCGCAGGGGTTCCGCCAGCCGTCCCAGCCGTCCCAGCAGTCCGGCGACCAGGGCGGTCTGCGCGGGCACGGTGTCCGGGTAGATGAACTCGCCCTGGGCATGCGCCCCGTCGCCGACCGCGCCCATGCCGCACAGCACCGGCAGACCGAGCGCGGCGACGAAGTTGGCGTCGCTGGCCCCGCCGACGGCGGTGTCGGGCAGATGGTCGCGCCCCTGCTCACGGGCGACCTCACGGGCGAGGTCGAGCAGCGGGGCGGAGGCCGCGTTGAGGGTCATCGGGGGCCGGTTCCAGGCGTGGTCGATGTCGATGCGGACGCGCGGGTCACTCACCTTGATGGCGTCCAACTCCTCGTCCACCCGGGCCTGTTCGGCCGCGCTGCTGACCCGGATGTCGACCCCGGCGGTGGCCTGCCCGGCGACGACGTTGATGGCCGAACCGCCCTTGATCAGCCCGGTGTTGATCGTGGTGCCCTTGTCGGGCGCGGCGACCTTCGCGGCGGCGACCACGAACTCGGACAGTGCGGTGATCGCGCTCGCCCCGTCCTGTGGTGCGAGCCCGGCATGTGATTCGACGCCGGTGGCGGTGACGTGGAAGATCCCGGTGCCCCTGCGGGCGGTCTTCACCGCGCCGTGGGCACTCGGCTCCAGCACAAGCGTGACGTCGACCTTCTGCGCGACCTCCTCGATCACCGGCCTGGAGGACAGGGACCCGATCTCCTCGTCGCCGTTGAAGAGGAAGGTGACGGTGGGCAGCGGCGCACCGCTCTCCCGGGCCAGCTTCAGCGCCCAGATCCCTTGTGCGAGACCGGTCTTCATGTCGAAGATGCCGGGCCCGCCGATCTTCTCCCGCCCGTCCTCGCCCACCGCCGGCTGCTCCCATCCGGCGAGGGTCCCGGTCGGCCAGACGGTGTCGTAGTGCCCGACGAGCGCGACATGCCCGGCGCTGGTGCCGCCGTAGGTCAGGGTGAGGGTGTCACCGCACTCGCCCCCGGGGTGACGCTCCTCGCGGTCGGGCAGGCCGAGCCGCTGGACGGTCAGCTCGCGCAGCAGGTCCAGGCCGCTCGCGAGGCCGGGAAGGTCGTAGCTGCCGGTCTCCTGGCGGACGAGGGTCAGGATGTCCTCGACGATCTGCGAGGAGACGTCCTGGGCGCGGGTGGTGAGGGTGGCGGGTGCGGGTGATGCGGTCATGATCTGCTTTCTCGTACGGCCGAACGGACGGGGTCGCTCGGGAGGTGGTCAGCTGATGCCGAGCGGGATGCCCAGCAGGTACCAGGCGACGAAGAACGCGACCCAGACCACCCACACGACAGCGGCGATCGGGATCGTGAAGGAGGCCAGGGTGCCGATGCCGGCGGACTTGCGGTACTGCTGGATGAAGCCCAGGGCCATGACGAAGTAGGGGCTCATCGGGGTGACGCAGTTGGTGACCGAGTCGGCGACGCGGTAGACGGCCTGGGTGGTCTCGGGCTCGATGCCGATGAGCATCAGCATGGGGACGAGGACCGGTGCGGCCAGTGCCCACAGGGCGGAGCCGCTGGTGATGACGAGGTTCATGAAGGTGATCAGCACGGCGATGCCGACGAGCACGGTCCAGCCGTGCAGGTGCAGGTCGCGCAGTGTCTCGGCGCCCTTGACGGCAAGGATGTCGCCGATGTTCGTCCACTTGAAATAGGCGAGGAACTGGGCGATCGCGAAGAACAGGACGAGGATCGGCGCCATCGAGCGGGTGCCGTCGACCATCGCGCCGATGCTGTCGCGGGCGGCGGTGAAGGTGCCGGTCATCCGGCCGTAGACGGTGCCGAGCACGGCGAAGAACACGCCGAGGACGAGTGCCATGCCGCCGATCAGCGGGGAGTTGACGATGCCGCCGCCCTCGCCGCGCAGGGGTGAGGACGAGGGGATCATGGCCGCCGCGAGGAACGCGAGGAAGCCGACGGCGACCAGGCCGGTCGTGCGCAGGGCGCGCCGCTGCTGGTCGGTGACCTCGATCTCGGCCAGCTCTTCGGCGCCCAGGGCGGCGACCGGCTCGTCGGGTTCCAGGTCGGAGCGGCGGGCGAGGACCTTGTCGACGACGAGGGTGATCACCAGCGCGACCAGGGCGGACGAGCCGAGGCCGAAGAAGTAGTTGGCGACCGGGGTGACGACGTAGTGCGTGTCGATGGTGTGGGCGGCGGCCGTGGAGATCCCGGAGAGCAGGACGTCGGTGGTGGTGAGCGACGGGGAGGCGTCGTACCCGGCGGCGATCGAGACGTAGGCGACGACGCAGCCGAGGACGGGGCTGCGGCCGGCCGCGCGGAAGACCAGGGCGCCGAGCGGGATGAGGGTGACGTAGGCGGCGTCGCCGGCCACATGGCTGACCATGGCTGTCATCGACAGGGCGAAGGTGAGGTACTTGCCCGGAACGCGCGCGACCATGCGGCGCAGCAGGGCGGAGAACAGTCCGCTCTTCTCGGCGACGGCGATGCCGAACATCACGGTGAGGATGGTGGCCAGCGGCGGGAAGGCCGCGTAGTTGTCGACGGCTCCCTCGACGGCCATGGTGAGGCCGTCCTTGCTGAGCAGGTTCTGCACCTTGATGGTCTCGTGCGTGCCGGGGTGCACGGCGCTGAGGCCCGTTGCCGCCAGGACGGCGCTGAGGACGGCGACGATCCCCGCGAGGATCCAGAACAGCCAGAAGGGGTTGGGGAGTTTGTTGCCGACCTTCTCGATCGCCGTCAGGCCCCGGAACGCGGTCCGCAGGACTCTCGACTGGGGTTCGGTGGACGGGGGCTGAGGTTGAGCGGAGGTGACACTCATCGGTACCTCTTGGCGCGATGGGGGGATGTTCCTGCGAACAATGGCATCCTGATGAGAGATTCTCTATATCTTGGAAGTAACGGTGGGATTAAACAGCGCCTTAGAGTGAGGCCCTATGACCCGTCCTCTCCTCGACGAGCTCGACCGGCGCCTCATCGGCGCGCTGCATCTGGCGCCCCGGGCCACCTGGGACGACATCGGCGAGATCCTGGCCGCCGACGCCAGCACGCTCAAACGCCGTTACGACCGCCTGCACGAGGCACGCATGGTGCGCGTGATCGGGCAGGCCGACTGGGGCGTCCACTCCACGGCGATGCCCGTCCACGTCTTCCTGGACATCACCGGCGAGAGCCCCCTCGCGGTCCTGCACCGGCTCCGTGACCTGCCCCACCTCCAGCTGCTGGCGCAGATCTCGGGCGACTACCCGCTCTACGCCGTCGTGCACGCCCCGTCCGAGGCGGCGACCAGCGAGGCGATCGACCGGATGTTCTCCGTGCCCGGTGTCCGGCGTGTCAACGCCCTGCCCGCGCTGAGCACGCTGCGCCGGGGCATCACCTGGGACCCGCAGTTCCTCGCCGACACCGAGCGTGCCGACCTGCTGAAACTCACCGGCTCCCGTCCCGAGGGCACGGCGACCGCGACACCCCCGGCGAAGCCGCTCAGCGAGGCCGAGCGCGGTGTCGTGGCCCAGCTGCTCCGGGACGGCCGCGCGTCCGCCGCGAGCATCGCCCGCACCGCCGACCTGGCCACGTCCACCGCGCACCGGGTGGTCCGCCGGGTCCTGGACGAGGGCTGGGTCAAGCCGCGCCTGGAGATCGTGTCGGAGTGGCTGGGCTTCCAGACCGCGTTCATCCTCCGGCTGCGCGTGGCCCCGGGTGCGACACCCGAAGTGATGCGCCGGATCAACCGGCTCCCGCAGACGCGGCTCGCCGCGCACGTCGCCAGCGACATGTCCGTCCTCGCCACCGGCCTGGTCACCGACCGCGCCGCGCTGGCGCTCTTCGTCGACGACGAGCTGGCCAGGATCCCCGGCCTCCTGGGCGTCAGCGTCGCCGTGATGCTCGCCGAACCGCGCCGCTACTGGCTGGACCGCGACCTGACCAGCGGCCTCGGCACGTTCCACGCACCGACCCTGCTGTGAGCAAGCGGCGGGCGCCCGACACCGAAGTGCCGGGGCGCCCGCCGCCCTCGACTCGCAAGCCCCGTACGGTCAGCCGGTGCCGAAGGCTCCCGTGCTGTAGGCGCACTCCGTGTAGATGTAGCCCGACCTGAGCTTCGCCGTGTCCGAGGCCGGCGTCGCGGTGGAACTGTCGGGCCGGTGCACGAAGTACGTCGTCCCGGTCGGCAGACTGATCGTCTTCTGCGGGTAGCTCTTGCCGGAGCTGCACGGCTTGAACCCCTTCAGCAGCGTGGTGGTGAGGGAGTACGACGTGCAGCTCCCGCAGCCCTTCAGCGTGAAGCTGCCGGTCACCGGCCCGGTGTACAGGACCGTGATGTCGTCCGGGCTGTCGTTCATGACGGTGACGGAGATGCTGCCGCCGGACGCGGTCGTGGGCAGCTTCTTGCCGGCGGCCGGAACCGTCTTCGCCACCTCGGCGGCGATCGCGATCTTCTTGGCCCGGGCCCGGTTCTTGTCGTGCGTGTTGTTCTTCACGAAGTCGTTCATCGTGGTGAGCGCCGAGTCGAAGTCGCCGTCCTTGTACTGGAAGACACCGCACTGATAGGCACCGGAGTCGGCGTGGCTGCTCGCCTGTTGGGCGTCCGCGCTCAACGCGTCGGCCACACCCGCCTGGCCGCCTTGCAGGCTCCCGATCTGGCTGGAGAGGCTCGACAACTCCTGTACGGCCGTGCAGGGTTGGCTACCGGTGACGCCCTTCACCCCCGTGGCGACGGCCGACTTGACGGCGGGCTCGACCTGACCCGCCTGCGACGACTGCGGGAACGTGGCCAGCAGATCGCCGAAGTTCGCCGACCAGTCCGCGCGTTGGGCGGCAAGACCGGTGGAGCCGCACTCGTACAGGGAGGTGGCCAGCCGGTCGTCCGGCCAGGTGGTGAGCGTGCCCAGTTCCTTCTTGGCGATGGTGCCGGGGACGGTCCGCAGATACTTCAACTGGGGTATCGCGTCACAGTAGTTCTTCTGCGCGTAGGCTCCGGCGACCGTCGTGTAGAACGTCTTCAGCCGGTCGGGCACGCGCTGGGCCGCCCGTGAACCGGAGTGCGCGGTGCTGAGGTCGTCGTAGGCGACCAGCGCCTGCCGGTAGTGGGGTTCGGCCGCAGAGAACGCCAACCTCCCTGAGTCCGCGACGAGTTGGTCGGCCGTCTCCAGCCGGTCGAGGAGCATCTGCTGGGTCGCCTCGTCGCGGGCGTTGTCGTAGAGGACGACTCCCCCGGCGGGTACGGCGAGCAGGACCAGGCCGAGCACGACCGCGACCGGTGTGGGCGAGGGCCAGGCGAGGCGGGTGCGCAGGCCCACCAACGCGCCGTGGACGGCGGCGAGTACGAGGAACACGACGTACAGGGTGACGGCGGCGCCCGGCACGCCGTCCGGGTCGGCGGGCAGGGCCACCAGCAGCAGCACGATGGTCGCGACCCAGCACACGGCCATCAGCAGCCAGCGGCGCATCAGCGCGTAACCGAGCCCGAGACCACTGAGGTTGAGGAGGCCGACCGCGACGGATCTGAGTCGGTCCGGCGGGCCGGGGGGTGGAGACGACGGCATCGGTGGCACGACGAACCCCTGGACAGACCCGTACTGATCCCCGGACATGATTCTCCCCCCGCTCAACAATGCCCCCGTTGCCGTGACTTGTCAGTGTACGGTCGGGTTCACCGCCAGGACAGTGGGGTCCTCGTAGTCCCTCCGCCGCGCAGCACGCGGGAGAGTCCGAGCGCCGCCGTCCGTACGGCCGGGGCGAGTTGGGCGGGCCGGAAGCGGGCGCGGGGTACGGCGACCGAGAGGGCGGCGACCGCGGTGTCGCCGGCGAACACCGGGGCCGCGATGCAGCTCACCTCCAACGCGGCCTCCTGTTCCTCGTAGGAGAGGCCGGAGACCTGGATCTTCTCCAGGGTCATGCGCAGCCGGGCCGGGTCGGTGATCGAGTGCGGGGTGAGGCTCGGCAGCGGGCGGGACAGTACCTCCTCGGTCAACTCGGCGCCGGAGAAGGCGAGTAGGGCCTTGCCCACGGCCGTACACGTCAGCGGCAGGCTGCCGCCGATGCGGGACGGGAGCCGCAGGGCCTCGTGGCCGTGGATGCGTTCGAGGTAGACCACCTCCATGCCCTCGCGGACGCCGAGGTGGATGGTCTCGCGGGTGGCCTCGAAGAGGTCCTGGAGGAAGGGCAGGGCCGTCTCGCGCAGATCACGCCGGTGCGGCACCAGCGAGCCCAGCTCGAACAACTTCGCGCCGAGCAGATAGCGGTGGCCCGAGCGCTCCAGCCAGCCCAGCCGGACGAGGTCGGCGGCCAGCCGGTGGACCGTGGGCTTGGGCAGTCCGGTGTGCTCCGAAAGTTCCGACAGGCGGTACGGTCCGCCGCTCGGACTGAAGCAGTCCAGGATGAGCGCGGCTTTCTCCAGCATGCTGCCGCTCGCGTTGTTCCGTGTCACGGAACAAACATTGTCCCTTTGTGGGGAAGCTGTCTATACCGATGGGGTGTACCCGCACCGCTCTCCCAGGAGGTAACCCGTGCCCACCGAGTCCGACGGCGCCCGCGCGGACGCCGTGTCCCCGGCCGTGGTCAAGGCCGCCGACCTGCTGGCGGAGGCCACCCGTACCGGGGTCGCCTGCCCGCCGGTGCGCGACCTGCTCGACGGCGGCGATCTGGAGACCGCCTACGCCGTCCAGCAGCTGAACGTCCGGCGCGGTGTGGACGCCGGACGCCGCATCGTCGGCCGCAAGATCGGCCTGACCTCCCCCGCCGTGCAGCGCCAACTCGGCGTGGACCAGCCGGACTTCGGCGCCCTGTTCGCGGACATGGCGGTGCCCGACGGCGGCGAGGTGCCCCTGGGCCGGCTGCTCCGGCCGAAGGTGGAGGCCGAGGTCGCGCTGGTCCTCGGCCGGGACCTGCCGGAGCGCGAGTGCACGATCGTCGACGTGCTGCGCGCGGTGGACTTCGCGCTGCCCGCGCTGGAGATCGTCGACAGCCGGGTGCGGAACTGGGACATCTCCCTCGTCGACACCGTCGCCGACAACGCCTCCTGCGGTCTGTACGTGCTGGGCGCCACGCCCGTACCACTGACCGCCATCGACCTGCGCACGGTCACGATGACCATGAGCCGGGGACGCGAGACCGTCTCCGAGGGCACCGGCGCCGACTGCCTCGGCAGCCCCCTCACCGCCGCCGTCTGGCTGGCCTCGGCCCTCGCCGAGCGGGGCGACCCGCTGCGCGCGGGCGACCTCGTGCTGACCGGCGCCCTGGGCCCGATGACCCCGGCCGCGCCGGGCGACACCTTCGAGGCCCACATCTCGGACCTGGGCTCGGTACGGGTCCGCTTCGCAGCGGAAGCTACGGAAAGGGACGGCAAGTGACCACGAAGGTCGCCATCATCGGCTCCGGCAACATAGGCACCGACCTCCTGATCAAGGTCCTGCGCCTCTCGGAGACCCTGGAGATCGCCGCCCTGGCCGGCATCGACCCGCACTCCGACGGCCTGGCCCGCGCCCGCCGCCTGAAGGTCGCCACCACCCACGAGGGTGTCGAAGGCCTGGTCGCCCTGGACGAGTTCACCGACGTCGGCATCGTCTTCGACGCCACCTCGGCCGGCGCCCACCGCCACCACGAAGACGTCCTACGGCCCCTGGGCCGCACCCTCGTCGACCTCACCCCGGCCGCCCTCGGCCCGTACGTCGTCCCGCCGGTCAACGGCGACGCCCATCTCGACGCCCCGAACGTCAACATGGTCACCTGCGGCGGCCAGGCCACGATCCCGATCGTCGCCGCGGTGGGCGCGGTCTCCCCGGTCCACTACGGCGAGATAGTCGCGTCCATCGCCTCGCGCTCGGCGGGTCCGGGCACCCGCGCGAACATCGACGAGTTCACCGAGACCACGTCCTCCGCCGTCGAGAAGGTGGGGGGCGCGGCGCGCGGCAAGGCGATCATCGTCCTCAACCCGGCCGAACCCCCGCTGATCATGCGGGACACCGTGCACTGCCTGGTCTCCGACTGCGCGACCGAGGCGGTCACGGCGTCCGTCGAGGAGATGGTCGGCCGTGTCCAGGCGTACGTGCCCGGCTACCGGCTCAAGCAGAAGGTGCAGTACGACAAGGTGGCCGCCGACGACCCGCTGCGCAGCCTCGCGCCGAGCGCGGGCGAGCTGCTGAAGGTGTCGGTGTTCCTGGAGGTCGAGGGCGCCGCCCACTACCTCCCCGCCTACGCCGGAAACCTCGACATCATGACGTCGGCCGCGCTGCGTACCGCGGAACGGATCGCCGACCGCACCGGCAAGGAGGCAGCCAGGTGACCACGTCCCTCTACGTCCAGGACGTCACGCTGCGGGACGGCATGCACGCCGTACGGCACCGCTACACCGTCGGCCAGGCCCGCGCGATCGCCGCCGCCCTCGACAGCGCCGGAGTGGCGGCGATCGAGATCGCGCACGGCGACGGACTGTCCGGCTCCAGCATCAATTACGGCGTCGGCGCCCACACCGACTGGGAGTGGATCGAAGCCGTCACCGACGCCGTACAACAGGCCGTCCCCACCACCCTGTTGCTGCCCGGCATCGGAACCGTCCACGACCTCAGGCAGGCCCACGCGCTGGGCATCCGCTCGGTGCGGGTCGCCACGCACTGCACCGAGGCCGACATCTCCGCCCAACACATCGCGGCGGCACGGGAGTTGGGCATGGACGTGGCCGGGTTCCTGATGATGTCCCACATGGCCGAGCCCGCCGAACTCGCCCGCCAGGCCAAGCTGATGGAGTCCTACGGCGCCCACTGCGTCTATGTCACCGACTCCGGCGGCCGGTTGACGATGGACGGGGTCCGGGACCGCTTCCGCGCGTACCGCGAAGTCCTCGCCCCGGAGACCGAGTTGGGCATCCACGCCCACCACAACCTCGCACTCGGCGTGGCCAACACGGTCGTCGCGGTCGAGGGCGGCGCGATCCGCGTCGACGCCTCCCTCGCGGGCCAGGGCGCCGGTGCGGGCAACTGTCCGCTGGAGGCGTTCGTCGCGGTCGCCGACCTGATGGGCTGGAAGCACGGCTGCGACCTGTTCCCCCTCATGGACGCGGCCGACGATCTCGTACGACCGCTCCAGGACCGCGAGGTACGGGTGGACCGCGAGACGCTCAGCCTGGGCTACGCGGGCGTGTACTCCAGCTTCCTGCGCCATGCCGAGACGGCGGCCGCGCGCTACGGCCTCGACACGCGCAGCATCCTGGTCGAGGCCGGGCGGCGGGCCATGGTCGGCGGCCAGGAGGACATGATCACCGACATCGCGCTGGACCTCGTCGCCCGTGCGGAAACCACGGCCTGATCCGCGTCAGGGGGCGATGTCCATGCTCTGCGTGCCGATGACCGACAGCAGCCGCAGGGCGCCCTCGGACGGCGAGCCGGGGACGGCGGTGTAGATCACGACCCGCTGGTCCCGGTCGGCGATGTCGAGGACGTCGCAGTTGACGGTGACCGGACCGACCAGCGGGTGCTGGAAGGTCTTGCGGAAGGTGGGCGCGGTGGCCACGTCGTGGGAGTCCCACAGCTGGGTGAACTCCTCGCTCCCGGCGAGGAGTTCGGCCACCAGCTCGGTCAGCTCCGGGTCGTCGGGGTAGCGGGCGGCGGCGGCACGCAGGTCCTGGGCCGCGCGGCGCGCGAACTCGTCCGCGTCCGAGACCCCGTACAGCCGTCGCCCCTCCGGGTGCGGTCCGAGGAAGACCCGGCGCAGCAGGTTGCGGTCGCGTCGCGGCACGGCCGAGAAGTCCTCCATGAGGGCGGCGGCCAGGTCGTTCCAGGCGATCACCTCGTGCGTCGCGGAGACCACGATCGCGGCGGCCTGCGGCAGCCGGCGCAGCAGGTCGAGGATGCTCTGCCGCACCTCGCGCGAGGGTCCGGGCGGCGGGCCCGGCGGCACGCCCGCCAGGTGGTGGAGGTGGTCGCGCTCGGCATCCGTCAGGCGCAGGGCGCGGGCCAGCCCGGCCAGTACCTCGCGCGACGGATGCGGGCCGCGGGCCTGCTCCAGCCGGGTGTAGTACTCGGTCGAGATGAACGCCAGCTGCGCCGCCTCCTCGCGGCGCAGCCCCGGGGTACGGCGGCGCGGTCCCGCGGGCAGCCCCACTTCGGCGGGGGTGATCCGCTCACGCCTGCTGCGCAGGAAGTCGGCAAGTTCTCGTCGATCCACTCCCCCAGTGTGTACGGGTTCCGGCGGGTCCAGCCAGGTACTGCCGGTGCCTGGATCGGCCCTGCGGACCGGCGCAGGCTCGCTGCCATGACCAACACACCCACTCATCCCTCCCTCGGCCTGCTGTCCGGCAAGGTCGCCTTCGTCACCGGCGCCGGACGCGGCATCGGCGCGGCGGCGGCGCGGCTGTTCGCCCGAGAAGGCGCCCAGGTACTGCTAGCGGCCCGAACGGAGGCCCAGCTAAAGGCAGTTACCGAGGAGATCCGCGAGGTCGGCGGCACCGCGGACTACGTAGTGTGCGACCTGGCCGACGCGGCCGGCGTGCGCACGGCCGTCGACCGGACAGTGGACCTGTACGGCCGGCTCGACGTGGCCTTCAACAACGGCGCGACGATCCAACGCCCGGGCCCGATGGACGAGTTGCCGGAGAGCGACTTCGACCACGTCTACGACGTGAACCTCAAGGGCGTCTGGCTCGCCATGGTCGCCCAGGTCGCCGCGATCCGGGCCACCGCGGGTACCGGCGCCATCGTCAACAACTCCTCCGTCGGCAGCCTGATGGGCAACCCCGAACTGCCCGCCTACGGCGCGATGAAGCGCGCGGTCAACAGCCTGACCGAGTCGGCCGCCGTCACCTACGGCCCGGAGGGCATCCGCGTCAACGCCATCGCCCCCGGCGGCACGCTGACCGAGATGATCCGGACCTGGGAAGCGGACTCTCCCGGTCTCCTGGAACGCGTCACGCACACTCCGCTGGGGCGCATGGCCGAACCCGACGAGATCGCCCAGGCCGCGGCCTGGCTGCTCAGCGACCGCGCCTCCTTCGTGACCGGCACGGTCCTGCGGGTCGACGGCGGCGCGCGGGCCTGAGAGTACGTGGCCGCTAGACAGCGGGCTCCCGACGGTTGTGGCGGCGGATGACCAGCCACGTTATCCAGCCGACGCCGATGATGAACCCGAAGCTGATGATCCGGTAGAGCACGACCGTGGCGATCGCGGTGCTGGTCGCGACGCCGCCCGTGACCAGACCGAGGATCAGCGCGCTGTCGATGAGGCCGAGGCCGCCCGGGATGATCGTGAGGGTCCCGGCGGCCATGCCCGCGCAGAAGGCGAGCAGCAGTTGGGCGCTGCTGATCTGCGTGTCGCTGATGGCGTGGAAGCACAGCCACAGACAGCCCGCGTCGAGCAGCCAGTTGAGCACGGCGAAGACGGCGGCGGCGACGGCGTGCCAGGGTTCGAGCCGGGCGGTACGGAGCTGCTCGACGAAGCCGCGGATGCGGTCGAGGCCCTGGGTCTCGGGAAGGTGCCGCAGCCGGTTGACCCTGGCCAGCGCGGCGCGGGTGGCCGGTTCGACCTTCTCGGGGTGGCGGGTGATGCGCCGGATGCCGACCGTGAGCAGGAGCACGGCCAGGCCGAGGGTGACGAGGCTGTGCCACTGCGGGCTTCCGTCGGAGGCGATCGCGGAGATCGCGGTGACGACGGCCAGGGCCGCCGCGGAGAGCAGGCCGGACAGCGCGATGCACCAGGAGGCGACGGCGGGCGTGGCTCCGAAACGGCGCATCTGCTGGTAGTTGAAGTGCGTGGAGAAGGCCGGCCCGCCGGGCAGGGTGACGCTCAGCGAGTGGGCCGCGTACGCGAGGGCGACGTGCCGTTGGATCGGCACGATCACCCCGGCCGAGCGCAGCAGCCTGCGCTGCATGCGCGCGTAGCAGCCCATGGCGGCCACTTCGGCGACGAGCGCGACGGCGAACCAGTTCAGCCGGGGCGCGCGCAGCTCTGACAGCGCGGCGGCCAACGACGGCCATCCCAGCACCAGTTCGGTGGTGAACAGCGCGAGCAGGACCGTGATCACCGCCGGGCGCAGCCAGCGTCGGGTGCGATGCTGGGCCGCGTCGGCCGGTTCGGTGGCGGTGGTGTCCGGAGCGTGCACAGGCAGGACCGTCGATTTCGTGAAGTGAGCTTCAGCCGTCGGCGATGCCGGCACCGCTCAATGCGGGGACGGCGTTCTCCGAGCGGACGAGGGAGCGGGCGCCGAGGCGGAACTGTGCCAGTTTATCCACGATGATCCGACCGACCGGCGTGCGCCCCCGGCTGATGCCACTTACCGGGCCGTCTCTCGCTTCCTCGTCCTCGGGCTGTCGACCAACCGGCGTTGTGCGTCGAGGAGTTCACCGCAATCAGGGCATGCCGCGGAAGGGTGCCCGGGGCGTTCAGAAGGACTCGGTGTGCTCCTGCTCTCGGCCGGTCTCCGTCGCCGCCTCCTTCGACTCGGGCTCGTTGGCGGCACGGCGGCCCGGCAGCACCGCGAGGACGATCAGCGTGCCGGCGGCCATGATGATGCCGCCGACCAGGCTGGTCCGGGCGACACCATGGGCGAAGGCCTCGTGCACGGCGTCGACCAGGGCCTGCGCCTGCTGCGGTCCTGCGGAGGGAGTCTTCGCGATCTGCTGGGCGACCGCCAGGCCGCCGCCGACCGAGTCCTTCGCGGTGTCCAGCGCGGCGGCGGGAAGGTGGCCGCCGACCAGGTCGGTCAGCTTGTCCTTGTAGGTGGTGCCCAGCAGCGAGCCGAGGACGGCGATACCGAGGGAGCCGCCCAGTTCCAGCGCGGTGTCGTTGGCGCCGCCGCCGACGCCGAGCTCGTTCTCCGGGAAGGAGCCCATGATCGTGTCCGTGGCCGGGGAGACGCTGAGCCCGATCGCGAAGCCCAACAGCATCATCGTCGGCAGGAAGTCGCCGTAGGTGGAGGCCTTGTCGACCTGGGTGAGCAGGAGGACGCCGACGGTGCCGAGCACCATGCCGGTCACGACCATCGGCTTCATGCCCAGCTGGGGGGTGAGCCGCCCGGTGGCCGCGGCGCCGAGGAACACGGCACCGGCCAGCGGCAGCAGTCGTACGCCCGTCTCCAACGCGTCGTAATCGAGGACGAATTGGAGGAACTGCGTGGCGTAGTAGATCGCACCGAACGTGCCGAAGAAGAAGAACAGCACCGCCGTCATCGAGCCGCTGAAGGATCGCTGCGCGAACGTGCGGACGTCGAGCATGGGGTGCGGGTGACGCAACTCCCAGGCCACGAAGGCGGGTAGACCGACGGCGGCGACGACGGCCGCGGTGACCGGACCCGCGCCCCAGCCGAAGTGCGGGCCCTCGATGATCGCGTAGACCAGGCTGCCGACCGAGACGATCGAGAGCAGCCCGCCCACGTAGTCGATGCGGCCCATCGTGTCCGCCTTGGACGGCGGTACGAGGACGAGTGCGCCGACGACCGCGACGAGGGCGATGGGCACGTTGATCAGGAACGTGGAGCTCCAGGCGTGGTCCTCCAGCAGCCAGCCCGCGACCAGCGGACCGACGGCGATGGCGAGGCCCGAGGTCGCGGTCCAGGCCGTGATGGCCCGCGCCCGCTCGCGCTTCGGGAAGATCGCGACCAGCAAGGACAGCGTGGCCGGCATGACCACCGCCGCGCCCACGCCCATGACCGCGCGGGCCGCGATGACCAGCCCGGTCTCGTGCACCAGGCTGCCCATCACCGATCCGGCGGCGAAGACCACCAGGCCGGTGAGGAGCGCGCCGCGACGGCTGTACTTGTCGCCGATCGCCCCCAGCACGAGCATCAGCGCGGCGTACGGGACGGTGTAGCCGTCGATGACCCACTGCAGATCACTGCTGCTCAGGCCCAGGTCCGTGGTCATGTCGGGGGCGGCCACGATCAGCGAGGTGTTCGCCATGACCACGATCAGCAGGCTCAGACAGAGCACGATCAGGGCGGACCAGCGCCGTGCGTACGGCCCGGTCATCTTGTCGACGGGTGTGGTGGCGAAGAGCGGCATCGGAGACTCCTGGACGACATTAATTGCTCACTGATGTGCAGGCTATTTTATTGCTCACTGATGTGCAACTATGCCGAGACGAACCAGCCCCGCCAGGAGGTGCCGACGTGACCGCCCGCAGCAGCGCCAAGGCGCGCGCCACCCGCGCCCGCATCCTCGAAGCGGCCCGACGGGAACTGGGCCGCGACCCCGACAGCGGCCTCGGGGGCATCGCGCAGGCCGCCGGCGTCGCGCGACGCACCCTCTACGAGCACTTCGCCGGACGGGCCGCGCTGGTCGAGGGCCTCGCGGCGGACATCGGAGAGGCGGTACGGCGTGCGAGTGCCGTCGCCCGGGCGCCGACACCGGACGCCGTGACCGCACTGGCTCACTTCGTCCTCACGTTCTGGCCGGTCGGCGACCGCTACCGCACGCTCATCGCCCTCGCCCACCGCGACCTCGGCCCCGACCGGATCGACGCGCTGCTCGGCCCGGCCCGTGACACGGTCACCGGGATCCTCGTCGACGGGCAGCGGCAGGGCGTCTTCCACACCGCCGTCCCCCCGGGCCCGCTCGGCAGAGCCCTTGAGGCACACGTGCTGGCGCTGCTGGACAGCGTCAACTCCGGCCTCTGGACCGACGACGGCACAGCCGCCGCCACCGCTGCCCTGATCGCCGTAGGCGTCGCACCCGACCTCGCGGCCGCCACGGTTCACCACCTGCGACCGTCACGTTGAATCCCGTTGCACACCGTCGAAGGAGACCCATGCACCCGTACGACTACGCCGACACCACGTTCGCCGCGTACGAGCCCGGTGACGCACGCCCGCCCCGGAACCGCCGACCGCTCGCCGTCGCCGCCGGCGCACTGCTCGCGCTGATCCTCGTATCCGTCACCGTCGACCGCTTCGCGACGGCACGGGTCGAGTCCCGTACGGCCAAGGCGTTCCAGGAGGGCATGCACACGCCCTCGACGCCGGAGGTACATGTGCGGGGCTTCCCCGTGCTGACGCAGTTGGCCGCCGGCACCCTGCGGCAGGTGGACATCACCGCGCACGACATACCGGCGAGCGACACCACCGGCCCGCTGCCGGTGAGTGAACTCTCCCTCCGGCTGACGGAGTTGAGGAAGTCCGACGACGACACGGAGGCACTGGCCCGCTCGGCGGAGGCGACCGCCCTGCTGTCCTACACCGACGTGTCCGACGCTCTGGGGCCGGAGATCTCCCGGGGCACCCGTCCCGACCAGATCCGCGCGAGCGTCCGGCTGCCCACCGGCGACGACGTCACCGTGGCGACGACCGTCTCGGTGCTGTCCGGCAACCGCATCGCCTTCAAGGACTTCCAGGTCACGGGCGGTCTGCTCCCCGAGGTGGGGCGACTCGCGCTCGGCAAGGTCTTCGAGCGGCCGATCCAGCTCCGCACCATCCCTCAGGGCCTGCGCCTGCGCTCGGTCACCACGACGGCGAGCGGGCTGATCGCCCGCCTGTCGGGCGAGTCGGTCACCTTCCGGTCCGACGGTGACGCCCGCTCCGGCTCGGTGCGGGGCGACTCGTCGTACGGCGACGCCTGAGGCTCAGTCGTCCGCGACGGCCTCGTCCGCCGGAGCTACGTGAACTGCCTGCGCGACCTCGTCCACCACGACCCGCGCCTGCTTCTCCGGCACACCGGCCGCGATGAGCCCGGCGACCGCCGCACAGGTCCCGTCGTCCTCCAACTCTCCGGAGTTGACCTCTTCGAGGAGGGCGATCGACATGGCTTCGAGTCCGGCGCTCAGCACGACGGCCGGCAGTTGGGTGTGGAAGACGCCGTCGCGCTGGCCGCGGTCCAGGATGGCGGTGGCCACGCTGCGGGCCGGTGACAGGATCTCGGTGACACGCTCCACGCCCAGGTCGCGCCGGGCCAGCGCCAGGAGGAGCCGGTAGCGGTCGCCCACGGTCCACATCGACAGCACGAAGCGCGCGTACGACCGCTCGGCCGACTCCACCCCCGCACCGGACGGCGCCGGATCGGCGGGCAGCGCTGCCCGCAGGGCTTCCGACGCCTCCTCGGCCAGCGCCTCCAGCAGCGCCTCCCGGCCGGGGAAGTGCCCGAACAGCGTGCGCCGTACGACGCCGGAGGCGCGCGCGAGTTCTTCCAGGGTGATGTCGGGGTTCCGGCCGAGTTCCCGGCGGGCCGTGGCCAGGATGCGTTCCCGGTTGGAGCGCGCGTTGCTTCGCTGGGGGACTCGGGCCGGGGGCTTGGTCACGGACAACCTCGGTGAAGTGCGGGAGCTACGGAGCGGGGCGAGCGGTACGTCCAGTCTGGCACGCACCCTCGACCCCTTGGCAGCACGGCACCACGGACACCCGACTCCAGCTGCCCTTTCCGCCCGCTGTCGTCGGTCAGTAGTAGGCGCGGAGGTACCGGTCGAGCCGGGACCGGGCCTTGTCCACGCTCAGCCCGAGCGCCTTGCCGAGTGCCTCGCCCGGCACGTCGTCGGCCTGCGCCCCGTACGCCGCCTCCTTGCCGACCCGGGCGGACAGGCGCTCCAGGATGGCCACCGCCTTCAGCGCGGCGACCGGCGCCGCGTCCGAGAGCGCGTCGAGCCGTTCCTCCAACTGATCGATCAGCTCGGAGAGTTCCTCAGGCAACGGGACTGTCCGGCGTTCGACCGCGTGGATGTGTTCCCACCACTCGTCGTACGCGTCGGAGGTGTCCAGGTCGTCCAGGTCGTGGTCCTGCACCTGGTCCCAGTCGATGGGATGACTGTCCCCACGCCAACCGCACGCGCAGGAGGCCCGCCAGCCGGCTGCCCGGGGCCGGCCCATCGAGCCGTTGTAGGCCCACCACTCACGCGTCTCGAACATGGAACTGCCGCTGCCCACATCCAGGTACACGGACTTCGGCTCACTGCCGTCGGCGAGGACCGCCCCCACGATGCCCTCGTGGGACTCCCCGAACTCCTCACTCCGCCACGCCACAACTCCCCCTTCCGGCAACCCCGCGACGGCCGGGCCCGCACCTGAGGTGCCTGCCCGGCCACAGTACGAGAGTGCCGCAGAACGGACATCCGGGGAGGGTGAAATCACCCAACAGCCCGGGTTGTTGGGCCGGAACGACTCGTCAGGCGGCCGCGGGATCGAGCAGCCCCGCACGGAGGCGGCGGAGCATACGGCTGATGAGCCGGGACACGTGCATCTGGGAGATGCCGAGTTCCTCGCCGATCTCGGCCTGGGTGCGCTCCTCGACGTAGCGCATGTGGATGATCTTCCGCTCGCGCTCGTCGAGTTGGGCGATGAGGGGGGCCAAGGAGCTGAGGTCGTCGACCAGTTCGAGCCCCGGGTCGTCCTCGCCGATGACGTCGGCCAGGACGGTCTCGCCCTCGGCGCCCGCGTCGGAGCTGAGCGCCGCGTCGAGCGAGGAGGAGGTGTAGCCGTTGGACGCCTTGCGGGCCTCGATGACCTCTTCCTCGGTGAGGCACATCAGCTCGGACAGCTCACGCGTGGTCGGCGTACGACCGAGGCGGGACCGCAGTTCCTCGGTCGCCTTGGCCAGCTCGACGCGGGCCTCCTGCAGTCGGCGCGGCACGTGGACGGCCCAACTGGTGTCGCGGAAGAAGCGCTTGATCTCGCCGACGATGTAGGGGACGGCGAACGACGTGAACTCCACCTGCCGCGAGAGCTCGAACCGGTCGATCGCCTTGATGAGTCCGATCGTGCCGACCTGGACGATGTCCTCCATCTCGTTGTTGCTGCGGCTGCGGAAGCGCGCGGCCGCGTAGCGCACGAGGGAGAGGTTCATCTCGATCAGGGTGTTGCGCACGTACTGGAACTCGTGGGTGCCCTCCTCCAGCGAGGTCAGCCGGTCGAAGAACTGGCGCGACAGCTCACGCGCGTCCTTCGGGCTCACCTTCGACGGCTCGGCGATCATCGGGAGGGCCTCCCCGACCGTGGTCCGCCGTCCTGCCGTGGCCGGTGCCTTCGCTGCCGTCACGGCTGCCATATCGCCCACCCCATTCGTCCGAAGGAACTGCCGACAAGAGCCCTCTGCCCCGGTTCTCGCGACTCACTCCCCCGCATCCGGCCAAATCCGGGGCGGGCACCTCGTTTTCCCTCCGAAGTACCCGCGGTCTACGGGTTCTTGGCGCCGACGCCCGCGTAGACCCAGTACTCCGAGGGGTTGTCGGGGATCTCGTCCGCCGGGTCCGGGCGCCAGAGGGGGACGTAGGTCAGGCCGGGCGCGACGAGGTCAAAGCCGTCGAACAGGCCGAGGATCTCGTCGTAGGAGCGGGCCGTGACGGGCGAAGTGGCCTTGGAGCTGTACAGCTTGCCCACGGCCGCCGCGGTGTCCGGGCGGTCCTCGTTGGTGGCGTGGCTCATGGCCAGCCAGCTGCCGTCGGGCAGTGCGTCGCGGAAGGCGGCGACGATGCCGGCCGGGTCCTCTGCGGGTGTGACGAAGTGCAGGATCGTGATCATCAGGACGGCGACGGGCTGCTCGAAGTCGATCAACTTCCGTACCTGCGGCGAGGACAGAACGTCGGCCGGTCTGCGGATGTCGCCGTCGACGATGTCCGCGTCCGGGTTGTCGCCGAGGAGGGAGGTGCTGTGGGCGACGGCCACCGGGTCGTTGTCCACGTACACCACCCGGGCTCCGGGACTGGCGGCCTGCGCGACCTCGTGGACGTTGCCCTGGGTGGGGATGCCCGAGCCGAGGTCGATGAACTGCCGTACGCCGGAGTCGACCAGGAAGCGCACGGCCCGGCCGAGGAAGTCGCGGTTGGCGCGGGCCAGGGTGCGCACCTGGGGGTCGATCGCGGTGAAGGCCGCCAACGCCTCGCGGTCTATGGCGAAATTGTGTTCACCGCCCAGC
The DNA here is from genome assembly GCF_057961495.1 of Streptomyces sp. P5F9. Classification (NCBI taxonomy): domain Bacteria; kingdom Bacillati; phylum Actinomycetota; class Actinomycetes; order Kitasatosporales; family Streptomycetaceae; genus Streptomyces; species Streptomyces sp. P5F9. The sequence goes on from NZ_JBXVPZ010000002.1 coordinate 26,975, forward strand.
ATCGCGTCGTACATTCGGGCGACACTCGCCTTGCGAGGATCGATCCCCTGCGGCAGACCTGCGCTGTCCGTCACCACAACTCCCTTTGGCCCCAGGTTCCTTGACGCGCCATCATATAGTTGCCGAGGAAAGCACAGCAGACCGCTTGCCCCACGCCACGCGGCCGGTCCCCACCCGGAAAGGCACGACCCTGCGGAACCAACCGCGCAGTCATCACGGTGACGCACCCCCTGCCGGGCCCCCACGCCGCAGGCAGGCCTTCGCCCCCGCCGCGGACGTGATCGGCTCGGAGCTCGACCTGCGGCTGACCGGCAGCCATGTCGTGCACGCGCTGACGCCCGGGTTCTGCGACGCGGCGTCGGTGTATCTGCTGGAGCGGTGGGTGCTGGAGGAGAACGCGTATCCCGCCGTGGATCCGCCGCAGGTCGAGGCGCGTCGGCTGGCGGTGCGGGTGGGCACGGAGGCGCCCGAGAGCTGGGACGGTGTGCTGCCGGTCGGCGAGGTGGTCGTCTTCCCGCGCGAGACCCCGTACGCACGCGCCCTCGCCAGCGGTCACTCGCAGGTCCTCGACGGAGTGGACAAGCACACCTCCGACCGGCTGCTGGCCTCCGCAGGCGGGGACGCGCAGCGCATAGACGACCTGCTGGGGACGGCGTCCTTCCTCGTCGTCCCGCTCCAACTGCGGGGCGCCACCGTCGGGTTCATCGCCTGTACGCGCGGCCCGGAGCGGGACCCGTTCCTGCCCGGCGAGGCCGTGGCGGTGGAGTCGCTGGCGGCCCGGGCCAGTGTGGCCCTGGACAACGCGCGCCGCTACGAACGCGAGCGCCGGACCGCGCTGGCCATCCGCAACAGCCTGCTCCCGGACCCGGCCCAGGCGTTCCACGGCTGCCGCATCGCGCACGGCTATCTCCCGGCCGGCCAGGGCAACATCATCGGCGGCGACTGGTTCGACGTCCTGCCCCGCCCCGGCGGCCGGGTCGGTCTGGTCGTCGGCGACGCGATGGGCCACGGCCCCGAGTCCGCCGTAGCCATGATCCAGTTGCGTACGGCCGTGCGCACGCTGGCCCGGCTCGACATGGAACCGGCCGAACTCATGCGCCGGCTGGACGAGTTGGCCTACGACACTCCGGGCGCGTCCTTCGCGACCTGCATCTACGCCGAGTGGGACGCCCGGGCGCACTCCTGCACCCTGGTCGGCGCCGGCCACCCGCCGCCGCTGCTGCGCGGCCCGCACGGACCGGCCGTACCGGTGACGCTCGCCAGCGCGGGGCTGCCGCTGGGACTCGGCACGGGCAACTACGAGGCCACGGTGCTGGCCATCGACGAACCGGCGCTGCTCCTGCTGTACAGCGACGGGCTGGTCGAGTCGCGGCACGCCGACATCGACCAGGAGATCGCCGGCCTGGCCCGGGCCCTCGACACGGCCGCCGCCGAGACCACGCCGGCCGACGGACCGGAGGCGTTCCCCTCGCTGTGCGAGCGGCTGCTGCGGGCCCCGTCGGCGACGCCCGGGGCGGACGACCGGACGCTGCTGCTGGCCGAGTTGACGCCCGCGACCACCTGAACAGGCCGCGGGCGTCCTCGCCCCCTCCACGTGTCCGGCGTCAGTAGCCGGTGGACAGTGTGGCCCACACGGCTTTTCCGCCGGTGAGCGCCGACCGGTCGACCCCCCAGGTCTCAGCGATGGCCTGCACGATGAACAGTCCGCGCCCGCTCTCGTCGTCGACGCACGGCTCGCAGCGGGAGAGGTTGCTGCCCGTGTAGTCGTGGTCGTGGACCTCGACGCGCAGACTACGGTCGGTGACGAGTCCGACACCGCACAGGAGTCTCGCGCTGGGTGTGTGGCACACACCGTTGGTGGCCAACTCGGAGATGAGCAGGACCGCGTCGTCGCGCACGGCTTCGGGCAGGCGCCACTTGGCCAGTTGCGCGCCCATGGCGTGCCGGGCGGTCCGGACGCCGGAGCGGTGCGCGGGAAGTTCCAGCCAGTGCGCCAGATCCGGCCTGACGACGTCTAAGAGCTGCGGGGAGGGAGTCGTGTGGGGGGACACGGTGGTTCGCCTTCCATCGGGGGCGGGCGCAGGCGGGAGACGCACAGCATCAGCAACAGGCCTGCCGGAGACGGGGTGTTCCACCGAGAGGCCCAGGTCGCTCACACAAGTAACTATGCCCACAGCTCAGTTCAAGCTGCAACCGACTCCCTGATAATTTCAGAACGTCGGTTTCTGTCTGGCGGCATCAGCAAGTCGCTGTCAGACTAATGCCGGTGACAGTCCCTCAGGAGGTTGGGCGTGAGCGAAGCTCGGTCGAGCACCGGCGCGGGTGCACCCACGGTTCTGCGCATGATCCTCGGCCGGCGGCTGCAGGAGCGGCGACAGGGTGCGAACGTCTCCCTGGAGAACGCCGCCAGGGCCCTGCGGGTGACCTCCCTGACCATCCGCCGTCTGGAGAAGGCCGAGGTCGGCCTCAAGCCGCTCTACGTCGAAAAGCTGCTGGAGACCTACGGCGCCGACCGCCAGGAGATCGAGGAGTTCGTCGCCCTGGCCGAGCGCGCCAACGAGCCCGGCTGGTGGCACGCCTACCGCGATGTGCTGCCGGGCTGGTTCACCGCCTACGTGAGCCTGGAGACCGGCGCCAAGACCCTGCGCACCTATGAACCCCACTACGTCACGGGCCTGTTGCAGACGTACGACTACGCGCGAGGCGTACTGAGCGGCGGCTTCCCGAACGACAACGACGAAGACCTGGAACGGCGGGTGCAGTTACGCCTGCGCCGCCAGAGTCTGCTGGAGAGGCCGGACGCGCCCACGCTGTGGGCTGTGCTGGAAGAAGCCGTGCTCCACCGGGTGGTGGGCGGTCCCGCTGTCATGCGGGACCAGATAGACCGGCTTCTTGAGGTTTCGGAACTGGACCACGTCAGTGTTGACATCGTCCCGTTCTCGGCGGGTGCCCACGTGGGGGCGTGTGCACCCTTCACCTATTTCCGGTTCGAGGAACCTGAGCTGCCCGACGTCGTCTACAGCGAGATCCTCTCCGCCTCCATGTACCTGGACCAGCGATCCGATGTCGTGGCCCATCTGGAAGCGCACAACAGGATGTCGCTGCTGACCTCGTCCGCGGACAGCAAGGCGCTCTTGAACCGCATGCGCAAGGAGTACTCATGACCACCACGGACGACAAGGTCTACAACGGGATGCCCGCGTCGAACCTCGGCGATCAGGGCTGGGAATGCCCCTGGAGCGGCCCCAACGGAGGTCAGTGCGTGGAGACCAAGCAACTGGCCGACGGGCGCGTCGCGTTGCGCCAGTCGACCGACCCCGCCGGACCCGCTTTGATCTACACGCCCCAGGAGATGGCCGCGTTCGTCGACGGGGTCAAGCGGGGACTGGCCGACCATCTGATGGCAGGCTGAACCAGACCACGGGCGTGGGGAATTGGAGCCGGCCCGGCTGCGATCTGCCCGAGACGCCGATGCACACCACTTGAGAGGGAGAGCATGACCAACGCCCACGCCGCGCGGGACATCGACACCAGCAGGCCGCATTCCGCCCGCATGTACGACTACTACCTGGGCGGCAAGGACCACTTCGAGGTCGACAAGCAGGCGGCGGAGACGGTCGCGGAGGCCTACCCCGCCATCTTCGTCTGCGCCCGCGAGAACCGCGCGTTCATGCACCGGGCCACCCGCGTCCTCGCCAGGGAACACGGCATCCGCCAGTGGCTCGACATCGGCACCGGCATCCCCACCGAGCCGAACCTGCACCAGGTCGCCCAGTCCGTGGTCCCCGAGGCCCGGGTGGTCTACGCCGACAACGACCCCCTGGTCCTCAAGTACGCCGAGCGCCTGATGCGCAGCACCCGGCAGGGTCGCACCACATATGTGCAGGCGGACGTCAACGACCCCGAAACCCTTCTCAGCGCCCCTGAGTTGGCCGACATCCTGGACTTCGACAAGCCGATCGCGCTCTCCCTCAACGCGCTCCTGCACTTCGTCACCGACGCCCAGGAACCGTACGGGCTCGTGACCCGCCTGCTGTCCGTTCTCCCTTCGGGCAGTGCCCTGGCCATCAGCCACTGCACGCCCGACTTCGATCCGGCCACCTGGGCGAAGGTGACCTCGATCTACAACAACGCCGGGACACCGGTGCAGTTCCGCTCCCAGAAGGACGTCTCCCGCTTCTTCACCGGGCTCGAACTGCTCGACCCCGGCATCGCCGTCGGCCACCGCTGGCGCCCCGACGCCGCCGACGAGGACGCTCCCGTGACGGAGCCGCCCACGGACGCCGAGGTCAGCCTGTGGACCGGGGTGGGCATCAAGCCGTAGGCCCGGTCACGGGACGCCAACGACGTTACGTGCGGGAAACCTTGACGATGGCGGTGCCGGATGCCACGATTCCGGCGCCGCCATGTTTGCGTAAACATCTTCGGGACCGCCCCGGCCGACAGATTCGGTCGGCGTTCGGACCGCGGCATGTTTACGTAAACACCGCGTCGCGGCCGGCGGAGGAAGGAGAACTGGAGGCTCCCGGCGAGCAGGGCCCACCGTGCCCGCACTCCCCCGACACCACCGAGTCCACCGGGACTTGGGACGACGAGCCGACGAGCCGACGTCATCCGTCCCGCCCGGTATCCGTTCCGACGGCCGCTCAGCCGCGCGCAGGCCTCGCCATGCGCGGAGTCGCCATTCCTGAAAGGGCAAGTCGATGCGCACCATCCCCGCCAGAACCCGCCTGCGGGCCACCTTCGTGGCCGTCGCGATCGCCGCGGTCACCGGCACCACGCTGGCCGGCAGCCCCGCCTCCGCCGCGCCGAGCACGAACACGTCCCAGTTCAAGGGCGTCAACTGGGCCGACCCGCGCGACAATTACGCCGACGACCCGGTCGTCCTGTCCGGCCTGTCGCTCTCCGACAGCTACGCCCAGACGTACGCCAAGGCGACCCGGGTGATCGCCGCGTTCCGCGCCAACCTCGGTGCCAACACGGTACGGCTGCCCATCAACCCGTACACGGTGAACGGCAGTTACTGGAAGTCCTACCGCGGGGTGATCGACGCGGCGACGGCACAGGGGTTCAAGGTCATCGTCTCGTACTGGGAGGGGACGGGCGCCAACAAGGACGGCTTCATCGACGACCCCGCCACGTACTGGCCCATGTGGAACACCGTGGTCAAGGCGTACCAACACAACCAGCGGGTCTACTTCGAGCCGATGAACGAGCCCCACGGCTACACCGACGCCGAGTGGGCCGACCTCGCCGCCAAGTGGCTGGACACCTACTCCAAGGTGCCGCGCGACCGCGTCTTCGTCAGCGGCGCCGGCTACAACGACCACGTCACCACGGTCTGCGCCGACCCGCGTCTGAAGGGCACGTACCTCTCGCTGCACCACTACGGGTTCTGGAAGGACTACGCGACCTACGACCAGTGGGTGAGCGACCTCAAGGAACGCCTCGGCGACTGCGCGAACCGCACCGTGGCCGACGAGTTCGGCGCCCCGATGACCACGGGCCTGAACTACAACGTGCCGACGCCCGCCGACAACTCGGTCAACTTCATCCAGGCCGACACCGACACGTTCCGCAAGCTCGGCATGGGTTCGGTGTACTGGCCCGGCCTGCGCACCGACGACACGTACTCGATCCAGAAGCTCATCGGCGACGCGGCGCGCCCCTGGCTGGTCACCACGAACCAGTCCGGCGCCGACCGCCTGGCGTGGGCGTGGGGCCGCGGCAAGCCCGTGAAGTCCTGAGTCACCGCTCTGCCCCGATGCCCTGATCCGCGTCTCCCGTGCGACGGGGGCGCGGATCAGGGCGCGTTGGGCACGGGCTGCGGCGACGGTCAGGCGTCTCGCGCCTTGGCGCCGGCCACCTGACGCGTTTCCGAGATCTTGCCGTCCGTGACGGAGAAGATCGCCACCACACGGAATTCCCGCACCCGAAATAACCCTGGTCGCCGACCAAGAGCGCACCCCATCGCCTGGTCATCGCACAAGGGACTCATGGCGAAGATGTGATTCATCACCGGAGCTTCGAAGGGATTCGGCCGGGAATGGGCGGAAGCCGCGCTCGAACGGGGCGACCGGGTCGCCGCGACCAGCCGTTCCGCAGCCGCCTTCGACGACCTGGTCGAGAAGTACGGCGACGCGGTGCTGCCGCTGCGCGTCGACGTCGCCGACCGCGTGCCCGCATTCGAAGCCGTGCGGCAGGCGGTCGACACCTTCGGCGAGCTCGACGTCGTCATCAACAACGCGGGCTACGGCCTCTTCGGCATGGTCGAGGAAGTGTCCGAGCAGCAGGCCCGCGACCAGATCGAGATCAACGTGTTCGGCGCGCTCTGGGTCACCCAGGCCGTGCTCCCCCACCTCCGCGCCCGCGGCTCCGGCCACATCATCCAGGTGTCGTCCGTCGCCGGCGTCACCTCGCTGCCCGGACTCGGCCTCTACCACGCCTCCAAGTTCGCCCTGGAAGGGTTCACCGCGAGCCTCGCCGCCGAGGTGACGGGCTTCGGCATCAAAGTCACCCTCGTCGAGCCGGCCGGCTACGCCACCGAATGGGCGGGGCCCTCCGCGGTGCGGACCGAACATCTTCCGGCCTACGACGATTTCCGTACGGCCATGTCGGGGATCTCCTCCCGGCGCGGCTCGACGAGTGGCGGAACCGGGACGAGGTCTCCAAAATCGCGTTCTGACCCTGAGACGCGACGCCACATCCTCGATCAGAGTGCAGCGAGCGCTACAGCACCCTGACGCACCGTCAACTCGCGGCGCGAGGCAGCGATTTGGTCGTCGGGGCCGACTGAAGGATCTGCTCGATTCCGAAGTCGAAGCGCTCGCTGTAGTCGATCGAAAGGTAGTCCTCCAGCACCACGTGGAGGCCCGGGAAATGCTGCTCGTCCTCTGTTTCCCGCAGACGGTCGTGGAACGCGGCCGGTGTCGCCTGTTCTCCAAGATCCGCGTCAGCGACCTGCTGTTCATCGACGAGGAGGGCCGGGTCGTCGAGGGCGAACGCCGGACCAACAAGGCGGCCTTCTGGATCCACTCCTCCATCCACCAGGCCCGGCCGGACGTCGTGGCCGTGGCGCACGCGCACACCATCCACGGCAGGGCCTTCGCGTCACTCGACAAGCTCCTGGACCCGATCGCGCAGGAGTCCTGCGCTTTCTACGACGACCACGTGCTGTTCGACGAGTACAAGGGCCTGGTGCTGGAGCGGACCGAGGGCGAGCGGATCGCCGTCCGGCTCGGCGGTCGACGGGCCGCCAATCTCCGCCATCACGGCCTGCTGACGGCCGGGCGGTCCGTCGAGGAGGCCGCGTGGTGGTTCATCACCATGGACCGCGCCTGCCAGATACAGCTCCCCGCCGATGCCGCCGGCAGGCCCCGCGTCATGACCGAGGAGGAAGTCACCCTGGCCCACCGGCAGTTCAGCAACGCCAACATGGCCCGCCACAACTTCAACCTCCTGGCCGACCTCGTGGTGGGGGAAGAACCCGACGTCCTGGGCTGAGCCCCGCCGCGAGGACAACCACGCGGCGACGGCTACACATCGGGCGCGTAGTGCTTGCCGTCACCCCGGCTCTCCACCGGAGGCAGATTCCGCCGCGGCGTCTCGACCGGTCCTACGGCGAGACCGCGCGCCCGCCGCCAACCGGCCCTGGCCCGCGGGTGGTAGCGCCGCTCGAACGGCACGAGGTGCCAGCCGAGCGCGACGGTACGGCCCACCAGCCACAGCCCGACCGCGCTCCGACGCGACCATCGGTAGCCCAACTTGGCGCGCACCGCGGGCGGATACATCCCGACGGTGATCCAGACGAAGGGCCGGGTCAGCGGACCCCGGATGACCCGCCACACCACGTCCGGCAGCCACTTCAGAAAAGGCGGCTTGCCGATGCGGCGGATGTCCAGCACGGCACGTGCCGCCCGGTTGTCCTCCAGGGTGTCGGCGCACATCCGCTCGAAGTACGCGGTGAATCCTGCCCAGTTGGCCGGAGCGGGCCGGTCGCTGACCCCGTAGAGCCGGTACCACTGAAGACTCTCGGCGTAGAACCGCTCCTTCTGTTCCTCCGTCAGCGGCCGGCCGAAGTACCGGCACACCAGCACCGGGACCATGACGAAGGTCGCGTGCGCCCAGAAGAAGGTGTCCGGATCGAGGGCGTGATAGCGCCGCCCCTGGCCGTCAACTCCCTTGATACCGACGTGGTAGTCGCGCACCTCGCGGGCGGTACGGGCCGCGTCCGGGCCGTCGTAGATCACTCCGGCGATCGGGTAGAGCGAACGGAGCAGCCGTTCCCAGCGCTCCTCGAAGAACTCTGAATGTTCCTCGACTCCGGCGCCCAGGGCGGGATGCATGTTCTGCATCGACCCGGCCCAGAGGCCGATCAGCATGCCCCGCCAGTCGCTGAAGTACCGCCAGGCCAGAGACGACGGTCCGAGCGGCTCGGGTGTCGACGGGTCGCCGGGTGTGGTCACGGGCCGCTCCTGGATGCCGAGTTGAGGAACTTACAGGGCCCACCAGCAGTACAACCGCCGGTTCTCCGCCGCGGCTCTCCTGGCCAGGCCGGACAACCGATGGAGCAGTTCCGACGTCTTGGTGGATGTAAATCTCAGTTCGGTGAGGATGCCTTCGAGCCGTGCCATCACGACCACCGGGTCGATGCCCTTGAGGGACAGCACGTCGAACACCGACACATCGGGCCCGCCCGGTCCGTCGAGGACACCGACGGCGGCCTCGTCACTCGCGGCCGAGAAGTACTCGCACATCACCATGCCGTAGAGCGTGCCCTATGCAGCCGTCTGACGGCGACTGTCGTACGGTGACCGCTCACTGTGGGGGAACGAAAGGGTGGGAATGGGAATTCACGGGGGCGACTCGGTGCGTACACTGCCGGACATCCTGCGGGAGCACGCGACTCGGATCGGCGGGAAGACCGCGTACCGGGACGACCGACGTGCCGTCACCTACGGGGAGTTGGAGCGGCGCACCGGCCGGGTGGCGGGGCATCTGGTTCGGCTCGGGGTACGGCGTGGAGACCGGGTCGCGATCCATCTGGGCAACCGGGTGGAGCTGGTGGAGACCTGGCTCGGGGTGCTGCGCGCCGGGGCGATCGGCGTGTTGCTCAACCCTGCCGCGTCGGAAGAGGAGTTGGCGTATTTCCTCGACGACAGCGGTGCCGTGGCTGTGGTGAGCGAGGAACCGCTCGCCCAACTGGCCGCCGGACAACGGATGATCGTCGCCGGACAGGACGAGCCGACCGACGGCACGATCTCTTTCGAAAGCCTTGCCGGGACGGATTCGGGTACGGCGCCCCGCGACGACCTCGATCTCGACGAACCGGCCTGGATCCACTACACCTCGGGCACCACCGGGCAGAGCAAGGGCGTTGTCTCCACGCAGCGTTCGGCACTGTGGTCGGTGACAGCGGCCTACGTACCCGCGTACGGACTGGAGCAACAGGACCGGCTGCTCTGGCCGTTGCCGATTTTCCACGCCCTCGGCCACTCCGTGTGCCTGTTGGGTGTCCTCTCGGTCGGTGCGACCGCACGCGTCCTCGCACCGGGCGCGAACGTCGCCGAGGCGCTGGACTCCGAGCCGTTCACGATCCTGGGCGGGGTGCCCGCCACCTACCGCCTTCTGCTGGAGTCGCTGCGAGCGACGGCGCGTCCGGTGCCACCCTCGCTGCGCGTGTGCGTCAGCGGAGGGGCTCCCTGCTCCCCAGAGCTGCGAGCCGAGGTCGAACGGGCCCTGACCGCACCCCTGTTGGACGGGTACGGCTCCACGGAGACCTGCGGGAAGATCGCGATCGAGCGGCTCGACGACCCCCGTGACGACCCCTCGCGTGGATTCCCGCTGCTGGTGCTGGACGTCCGGATCACCGATCCGTCCACCGGCGCCGAGGCCGCCGCCGGGGACGAGGGCGAGATCTGGGTGCGCGGACCCGGGCTGATGACGGGATACCACAACCGTCCGGACGCGACCGCCGAGGCGTTCACCGACGGCTGGTACCGCACCGGGGACCTCGGTCGGCGCGACGCGAACGGCCATCTCCATGTCACCGGCCGTGTCAAGGAGTTGATCATCCGGGGCGGTGTGAACATCAACCCCTCCGAAGTGGAGCGGGTGTTGCTGGCCCGCCCCGACATCGCCGACGCCGCCGTGGTCGGCCGGCGGCACGACGTGCTGGGCGAGGTGCCGGTGGCGTTCGTCGTGCCCGGCCCGGACGGGGTCGACACGGCGGCGGCCCTCGCCGCCTGCCGGGAACGGCTGTCCGGGTTCAAGGTGCCGGACGAGATCTATCCGACCCCGTCCCTCCCCCGTACCGCGTCCGGCAAGATCGCCCGGGCCGTGCTCGCCGAGCAACTGCCGGAGCGCCTCGCGGCGGAACGTACGACCGCGTCGGCCGCGCTGCGTGAGCGACTCGCGGCCGCGTCCGACGCCGTACTCGACCTCGTTCTCGAAGTGACGGCACGGACTCTCGACGTGCCCGTGCGGGAGCTGGACTCCGAAGTGCCGTTCAACGAACAGGGATTGACCTCGCTCGGCGCTGTCCTGCTGCGCGACCGCCTGGGCACGGCCACTGGCCTCGCCCTGCCCGCGACGCTGGTGTTCGACCACCCCACGCCCGCCGCCGTGGCGACCCTGGTGCGCGACGCGTTGCACGGCGACAACCCCGCGCGTGCCACGGGAGACGGCCATGACGCCGAACCCGGTGAACCGATCGCCATCGTGGCCATGGCCTGCCGCTACCCGGGCGGAGTCGAATCCCCGGAGGATCTATGGCAGTTGGTCGCGGACGGCACCGACGCGACCTCGGACTTCCCCGCCGACCGCGGCTGGAACGTGGCCGACCTGTACGACCCGGACCCCGACCGCCTCGGCAAGTCCGTCACCCGCCGAGGCGGATTCCTCGACCAGGCAGCCGACTTCGACGCGGCCTTCTTCATCATGTCGCCCCGCGAGGCCCTCGCCACCGACCCCCAGCAGCGACTGCTTCTGGAGACCGGCTGGGAGTTGCTGGAGCGGGCGGGCATGGACCCCACCGGTCTGCGCGACAGCGACACGGGCGTCTTCGTCGGCGTGATGCACGCCACCTATGCGAGCCGTCTACTCCACCGTGGCGGGCACGAGTTGGAGGCGCATCTCGCCCTCGGTTCGGCGGGCAGCGTGGCCTCCGGCCGTATCGCCTACACGCTGGGGCTGCGCGGGCCCGCCGTGACGGTGGACACCGCGTGCTCGTCGTCGCTGGTCGCGATGCATGCGGCGGTACGGTCGCTGCGCGACGGGGAGTGCTCGCTCGCCGTCGCCGGCGGGGTCACGATGATGGCCTCGCCCGGCCCGTTCATCGCGTTCAGCAGACTGCGCGGGCTGGCCCCGGACGGCCGCTGCAAGCCCTTCTCGGCGGCGGCCGACGGCACCGCCTGGGGCGAGGGCGTCGGCCTGGTCCTGCTGGAACGGCTCTCCGACGCGCGGCGCAACGGCCACCCCGTACTCGCCGTACTGCGCGGCTCGGCCGTCAACTCCGACGGCGCGTCCAACGGCCTCACCGCGCCCAACGGCCCCGCCCAGCAACGGGTGATCCGCTCGGCACTGGCCGACGCGGGACTGTCCCCGGCCGACATCGACACGGTGGAGGCCCACGGCACGGGCACCGCACTCGGCGACCCGATCGAGGCCCACGCGCTCCTCGCGACCTACGGCCAGGACCGCACCGCCCAACGCCCGCTGTGGCTGGGCTCGTTGAAGTCCAACCTCGGCCACACCCAGGCCGCGGCCGGTGTCGGCGGCGTCATCAAGACCGTACTGGCCATGCACCACGACCGACTCCCCCGCACCCTCCACACCGACGAGCCGTCCCCGCACGTGGATTGGTCATCGGGGACCGTGCGACTTCTCTCCCAGGACGAGGAATGGCTCCCCGAGCCCGGCCGCCCGCGACGAGCGGCGGTGTCGGCGTTCGGTATCGGTGGGACCAACGCGCACGTGATCCTGGAGGAGCCCGAGGCGGCCGTAGTCGACGAACCGTCCCTTCGCCGCCCCGTGACACCTCCGCTGCTGCTGTCCGCCGCGAGCCCGGCAGCCCTGCGCGAACAGGCCGCACGCACCGCCGACTTCCTGCGCGACCACCCCGAACTCCCCCTGTCGGACCTGGCGTTCACGCTCGCCACCTCGCGAGCCGCACTCCCCCACCGAGCCACCGTGCCCGCCGACGACCGCGCGGCGACGCTGACCGCGCTCGACAGCCTGACGGCATCTGCTCCACCACGAACCACCCACCCCTCCGCCCGTCTGGCCCTGCTCTTCACCGGCCAGGGAGCCCAACGGACGGGCATGGGAAGAGAGTTGTACGACACCTTCCCGGAGTTCGCGACCGCCTTCGACGCCTTGTGCGCGCGCTTCGACGCCCGTCTGGAACGTCCGCTGCGCTCAGTCCTCTGGGACACCGACGCGGGCGCACTGCTGAACCGTACGGACTTCGCCCAGGCGGCCCTGTTCACCTTCGAGGTGTCCGTCTTCCGGCTGCTCGAATCCTGGGGCATGCGGCCGGAGTTCCTGGCCGGGCACTCGGTCGGCGAGCTGGCGGCGGCCCACTGCGCGGGCGTGCTGTCCGAGGCGGACGCCGTCGAACTGGTCGCGGCGCGCGGGAGGTTGATGCGGGAGCTGCCGGAGGGCGGTGCCATGGTGGCGCTCGACGCCACCGAGGCTGAGGTGACGCCCGAGCTGACGGACGGGGTCGCGATCGCGGCGGTGAACGGCCCCCGTGCGGTCGTCGTCTCCGGTGCGGAGGAGCCGGTCCTCGCGCTGGCGGAGCGGTTCGCCGTACGCGGCCGTCGTACCGTCCGGCTCCGGGTCAGCCACGCCTTCCACTCCCCTCTCATGGAGCCGATGCTCGCCGAATTCGGGCGTGTGGCAAGCGAGTTGACGTACCGCTCCCCCACCGTCCCGGTGATGTCGGGCCTGACCGGGCTTCCGGCCATCGGGGACGAGCTGCGGTCGGCCCAGTACTGGGTACGGCATGCCCGTGAGGCCGTGCGGTTCGGGGACGCCGTGCACTGGCTGGCGCACGACGGACGGGTCACCGCGTTCACCGAGATCGGCCCGGACGCCCAGCTCACGGCCCAGGCCGCGGCGAGCCTGGCCGGAACCGTCAAGGAACTCCTCTTCACCCCGGCGGCCCGCCGGGACGGCGTAGAGCCACGGACGGTGTTCGACGCTCTCGGCCAACTCCACGTCCACGGCGTTCGGTTGGACTGGCGCCAGGTGTACGCGGCCAGCGGCGCCCGACGGGCCGACGGTCTGCCGACCTACCCTTTCCAGCGGCAGCGCTACTGGCTGCCCGACACCGGCACCGACGCGAGCGCCGGTTCCGGGCACCCGCTGCTCACGCAGACGGTCACGGTGCCGGGCACCGAACGCCTGCTGTGCACGGGCAGGTTGTCCGGCGCGGCCCAGCCGTGGCTGCGCGATCACGTCGTGGGCGGGCACACCCTCGTGCCCGGCGCCGCGTTCGCCGACCTCGTGCTGCACGCGGGCGACCTGTGCGGTCTCGCCGCACTGGAGGAACTCGCCCTGCTCAACCCGCTGTTCCTCCCCGAGGACGACGAAGAGGGCATCCAACTCCAAGTGGTCCTGGGCGAGCCCGACGACTCCGGACGCCGAAGCGCGGACGTGTACGCGCGACCCGAGGAATCCGGCGCGCTCGGTGCCTGGACGCAGCACGCGACCGGCCGACTCGGCCCGGGCACTCCCGGCGTCCTGGACGGCGCGCTCTCCCTCACGGCGTGGCCGCCGGCGGGTGCTACGCGGGTGGAACTCTCCGGTGCCTACGAGCGGGTGGCCGAAGCCGGGCTGGCGTACGGTCCGGCGTTCCAAGGGGTCACGGCGTTGTGGCGGCGGGACGAGGAACTGTTCGCCGAGGTGGGCCCGTTGCCGCTCGCGGACGCCCGGCACCACATGCTTCACCCGGCCCTGCTGGACGCCGCCCTGCACCCGGGACTGCTCGCCGAGCCCCCGGCCGGTGCACCCCGACTGCCTTTCGCCTGGCGGGGGTTGACCCTGCACGCCACGGGTGCGACGGCCCTGCGCGTCCGCATGACGACGACCGGCCCGGACTCGATCACCCTCGACCTCGCCACCCCGACGGGCGCGCCCGTGGCCCGGCTGGAGTCGATGACGACCCGCCCCGCACCGGAGATGGGTCCCACCCCGGCCGGAGAGCTGTACCGGCTGCGCTGGACGGGCGTTCCGACCGCCGGCGAGGCACCCGCCGTAGCGATGTCGGAGACGGACGACCTGCACCTGGCCGCGTTCCTCGCCTCCGCCGACGACGAGTCGTCCTGGTCCGAGAAGGAGCCGGAGTTGGTGGTGGCGTCCCTGTCCGCTCCCGGCGACACGAGCACGGACCCGGCCGCCGCAGCGCACGAACTGACCGCACGGGCAATGCAGTTGCTGCAAACACATCTCACCGGTTCCGGGCGGCTGGCGGTGGTCACGCGCGGTGCCACCGATGCCTCCCCCGATCTGCCCGCCGCCACGGTCTGGGGTCTGCTGCGGACCGCGCAGTCCGAGTACCCCGGACGCCTTACCCTCGTGGACGTCGACGGCCATCCCGAGTCGCTACGACAGCTGCCCGCCGCCCTCGCCACCGGTGAGCCCCAAATCGCCGTCAGGGAAGGCATGTTGAGTGTCCCCCGACTGGCGATCGCACCCGGTTCGGCGACCGACGGCTCGCTCGGCGAGGGCACCGTCCTCATCACCGGTGGCACCGGGTCCCTGGGGGCGATGCTGGCCCGGCACTTGGTCGACCGACACGGAGTTCGACGACTCGTACTCCTCAGTCGGCGCGGCGAACAGGCGCCGGGCGCACGGGAGTTGCGGAACAATCTCCAGCAGGCGGGCGCTCAGGTGGACCTCGTGGCCTGCGACATCTCCGAGCGGGACCAACTCGCCGCCGTGGTCAAGACGTTCGGGCCCGACCTGACCGCCGTAGTGCACGCGGCCGGGGTTCTGGATGACGGCGTGCTGGCCTCGATGACTCCTGAGCGGCTGGCGGTGGTGATGCGGCCGAAAGCCCATGCGGCCTGGCAGCTGCACGAGTTGACGAAGGATCTGCCGCTGGCGCGGTTCGTGCTGTTCTCGTCGGCGGCAGGGCTGTTGGGAAATCCCGGTCAGGCCAACTACGCGGCGGCGAACTCCTTCCTGGACGCGCTCGCCCGACATCGCTCTGAACTCGGTCTGGCCGCACTGTCGTTGACCTGGGGTGCGTGGGCGGACGAGGAGGGCATGGCGGCTCGCAGCGGCCGGGTTCACGGAGGGCCGGTACGCGCGGTCTCCCCTGAGCAGGCGTTCGCGCTCTTCGACGCCGCCCTCGGCAGCGGCGAACCGGTCCTCGCGCCACTGCCGTTGGACCGCTCACCCAAGGCGATCCCGGCCGGGACGGTCGTTCCGCCGCCGCTGCGCGGGCTGGTGCGCGCGGAGCGGCGGTCAACCTCCTCCGCCATCCCGGTGGACGGTGCCGCCGGGTCCTGGCGGGACCGGCTCGCGGCGCTGCCCGTGCCCGAGCGGCTGCCGGCGCTGGTGGCGCTGATCCGTATCGAGGTGGCCGGTGTGCTCGGGCACTCGGACGCCGACGCGGTCGACCGGGACTTCTCGGAACTGGGCCTCGACTCCTTGATGCGGGTCATGCTCTGCAACCGGTTGAGCGTGCTGACCGGGACGCCCCTCGCGGTGACCGTGGCCTACGACTGGCCGGACACGGAACGGCTCGCCGAGCATCTGTACGGCGAGTTGCGCGGCGGTCTGCCGGACGAGGTCTCGGCCGCGACCGTCCCGTCGCCGGTCCGGCCCGGTGGGCGCGGGCGCGGTGCCGGGCGGTCCCTGCCTGCCCTGTACAGGAAGGTCTGCGAGACCGGTGATGTCGTATCGGCCATGCATCTTCTGGTGACCGCATCCATCGGTGCGCCCGTCTTCGGGCCCGAGGAGGCCGCGCGGCACGCACTGCCGCCGTTGCGGCTGGCCGCCGGCACCCGGGGTCCCGCCCTCGTCTGTGTTCCCGGCTTCGCCGGCAACCTGGGCCGCCCCTGGTACGCGGGGCTCGCCCCTTGTTTCGAGGGCGAGCGGGACGTCTTCGAAGTACGGCACTCCGGCATCGACGACGGAGACGCGGTGGCCCGGGACCTGGAGTCGCTGACGAAGGCGCACGCCACGGCCGTACGGCATCAACTCGGCGACCGGCGTTACGTGTTGGTCGGTCATTCCATGGGCGGTACGGCCGCCCACGAGCTCGCCACCCGGCTGGCGGACCTCGGCGCTGCCCCTGCCGGGCTCGTGCTGATCGACTCGTACCACGTCACCCCGGACCGGGAGGCCGAGCCGTGGCTGCTGTCCCTGCCCGCGCGGATTCCGCTGATGGCCGGTGAGAGCTTCGACACCATGGTGGACGATCTGACCCTGCTGTCGCTGGGCGCGTACACCCGCATGTTCCGGGGCTGGCGGCCCGAGCCCATCGAGGTGCCCACCCTGCTGGTGCGCGCCTCCGAGCCGCTGGCGGACATGCCGCAGGAGTGGCGTTCGTCCTGGCCGGGCGTACGGGACACAGTGGACACCGCCGGCACGCATCTCAGCGTGCTGGAGGAGGACGCCGCGACGACGGCCAAGGTCGTCCGTGGCTGGATCGACGCGCTGGCGTAGTCCGGTACGAAACCCAATATCTACGTCGGCGACATGAGAAATGAAATTAACGTCCGCACACGGCCGATCGCGCCGTGCTACTATTGATCTCAGTTGCAGTTGTGGTTGCCAAACCCTTCAGATGCCCGCACCGCCCTCCGGGACGGTGGAGCATTTTTTTGTGTGTCCGGTTTCTTTCCGGCGGGGTGATCATCACGGCGACACGGAGTCCGCACACTGCGGGCTCCGGTGACCGCCCCGAAGGAGAATAAAATGGCCAGTGGCACCGTGAAGTGGTTCAACGCGGAAAAGGGTTTCGGCTTCATCGAGCAGGACGGTGGCGGCGCTGACGTCTTCGCCCACTACTCGAACATCGCCGCCCAGGGCTTCCGCGAGCTGCAGGAGGGTCAGAAGGTGACCTTCGACATCGCGCAGGGCCAGAAGGGCCCGACGGCCGAGAACATCGTTCCTGCGTAACGACGACGTTTACTTCGCAGCTGGGGCCCGCACCTTGGGGTGCGGGCCCCAGCTCGCTGCATTTTCCAAGCTTTCGGCGATATTCCGCCGAAGCCACCGGCTCGTTCTTGCGATTCTCTGCGCCGTTCATTCACCGCGGGAATTCCTTGATACGTGCCATATCAAGGAAGGTTCCACATTTTGAACCGCGCACGTACAAATGACCGCTTCTCGCGAAAGCGTAATGGAAATCCGGAATCCGGAAAGAGCGGCGGCTACCGCTCGGCAGCCCCGTCCGGCAACCGGTCCGGCGCGCCGCGCCGCTCCAAGGGCGGCGGTGGTCGACCGGCCGCCCTGCAGGGCGAGTTCGCGCTGCCGAAGACGGTGACCCCCGGCCTTCCCGCCGTGGAGGCGTTCGCCGAACTCGACATGCCGGCCAAGCTGTTGGCCGCGCTCGGCCACGAGGGCGTCACCGTCCCGTTCCCGATCCAGGCGACGACGCTCCCCAACTCCCTCGCCGGCCGTGACGTGCTCGGCCGCGGCCGCACCGGCTCCGGCAAGACCCTCGCCTTCGGCCTCGCGATGCTGGCCCGTACGGCGGGCCGTCGCGCTGAACCGCGAGCGCCCCTTGCCCTCGTCCTCGTCCCCACCCGCGAGCTGGCCCAACAGGTCACCGACGCGCTCACCCCGTACGCCCGGGCCGTGAGCGTCCGTATGACCACCGTCGTCGGCGGTATGTCGATCGGCCGCCAGGCCGGTGCGCTGCGCGGTGGCGCGGAGGTCGTGGTCGCGACTCCGGGACGCCTCAAGGACCTCATCGAGCGCGGCGACTGCCGGCTGGACAGTGTCTCCATCACCGTCCTCGACGAGGCCGACCAGATGGCCGACATGGGCTTCATGCCCCAGGTCACCGCGCTGCTCGACCAGGTGCAGACGGGCGGCCAGCGGATGCTGTTCTCGGCCACCCTGGACCGCAACGTGGACCTCCTGGTCCGCCGCTACCTGACCGACCCCGTCGTCCACTCCGTCGACCCCTCCGCGGGCGCGGTCACGACGATGGAGCACCACGTCCTGCACGTGCACGGCACGGACAAGCAGCGTGCGACCACCGAGATCGCGGCGCGCGAGGGCCGGGTCATCATGTTCCTGGACACCAAGCACGCGGTGGACCGGCTGGTGAAGCACCTGCTGAACAACGGCGTCCGCGCGGCCGGTCTGCACGGCGGCAAGTCCCAGCCGCAGCGCACCCGCACGCTCGCCCAGTTCAAGGACGGGCATGTGACGGCGCTGGTGGCGACCAACGTCGCGGCGCGCGGCATCCACGTCGACAACCTCGACCTGGTCGTCAACGTCGACCCGCCCACCGACCCCAAGGACTACCTGCACCGCGGCGGCCGTACGGCCCGTGCGGGCGAGTCCGGCAGTGTCGTCACGCTGGTCACCCCCGACCAGCGCCGTGACTTCACCCGGCTGATGACCGCGGCCGGCGTCACCCCGGAGGTCACCGCGGTGCGCTCCGGCGAAGAGGAGCTGACCCGGATCACGGGCGCCCAGGCCCCGTCCGGCGTCCCGGTCGTCATCCAGGCCCCGGTCGTGGAGCGCGAGCGCACCCGTCGTAGCCCGTCCTCCTCGTCGTCCCGGGGCCGTCGTGGCCGTCCGGCCGGCGAGGGCGGCCGGTCCGCCGGTGGCGCCGCGCGACGCGGCGGAAGCGGCGGCAGCGGAAGCAGCAGCCGGGGACAGCGACGGTCGTCCTTCGGCCCTGCGGCCTGAGGACCAACTCGGCGCCTTCGGGCGCCCGTTCGGCCCCCGATCCTCCTTCTCTCTGTGAGGCAACATGCGCTGTGTCATCGCCCGGTATCCCTTCGACCTCACCAAGATGGGTGTCCTGGAGACGATGAAGGGCATCAAGCCCGAGCTGATCACGGGTGAGTCCGTGACCATCGGGCGGCGCCGCTACCCCGTCAAGCAGGTGGGGCAGGTCATCACCCGGCAGGACCCCCGTGACTTCAACAGCGGCGAGGTCGTCCGGGCCATGACCCGGCTCGGCTTCACCTGCCACGGCCTGCCCGAGGTCGTGCCCGTGCACGTCCTCACCCCGCTGGAGAACGCGTCGGCGCTGCTGGGCAGCGGCGCGATCCAGGACGTGTAGCAGCTGCACCAGTACAGCCAGAGGGGGCCCTGCCGACGCGCGTCGGCAGGGCCCTTTCGGCGTTCCCACAGCGGTCCACGGGCCGGGCGGCACCCCTACCGAACGGGCAGATGAACAGCGGGTTAGCATATGAGCGCCGCCTAGCTCGAAAGAGAAATCTGTGCCTGTCAACGAGGACTCGTTCACCAACTGGAAGACCCGCGAGGAGATCGCGGAGTCGATGATCCCGATGATCGGGAAGCTGCACCGCGAGCGGGACGTCACGGTCCTGCTGCACAGCCGCTCCCTGGTCAACAAGTCGGTGGTCAGCATCCTCAAGACCCACCGGTTCGCCCGCCAGATCGCCGGCGAGGAACTCTCCGTCGTCGAGACCCTCCCCTACCTGCGGACGCTGACCACGCTCGACCTGGGCCCTTCGCAGATCGACATCGGCATGCTCGCCGCGACCCACCGGAGCGACGAACGCGGGCTCTCCGTCGAGGAGTTCACCGCCGAGGCCGTCGCCGGCGCCACCGGCGCCAACAAGATCGAGAGCCGCGAGGGCCGCGACGTCGTCCTCTACGGCTTCGGCCGCATCGGCCGCCTGGTCGCCCGCCTGCTCATCGAGAAGGCAGGCTCGGGCAACGGCCTGCGGCTGCGCGCCGTTGTCGTACGCCAGGGCGGGGAACAGGACATCGTGAAGCGGGCCTCGCTGCTGCGCCGGGACTCGATCCACGGCCAGTTCCAGGGCACGATCACCGTCGACGAGGCGAGCAACACGATCATCGCCAACGGCAACGAGATCAAGGTGATCTACGCGGGCGACCCGTCCGAGGTCGACTACACGGCGTACGGCATCAAGGACGCCATCCTCATCGACAACACGGGCAAGTGGCGTGACCGGGAAGGACTTTCACAGCATCTGCGGCCGGGCATCGACAAGGTCGTGCTGACCGCGCCCGGCAAGGGCGACGTCCCCAACATCGTGCACGGCGTCAACCACGACACGATCAAGCCGGACGAGCAGATCCTGTCCTGCGCGTCCTGCACGACCAACGCGATCGTGCCGCCGCTGAAGGCGATGGCCGACGAGTACGGTGTGCTGCGCGGCCATGTGGAGACCGTCCACTCGTTCACCAACGACCAGAACCTGCTGGACAATTACCACAAGGCCGACCGGCGTGGCCGCTCGGCGCCGCTGAACATGGTGATCACCGAGACCGGTGCCGCCTCCGCCGTCGCCAAGGCACTGCCCGACCTGAAGGCGCCGATCACCGGCAGCTCGATCCGGGTCCCGGTGCCGGACGTCTCGATCGCGATCCTCAGTCTGCGGCTCGGCCGCGAGACCACCCGCGCCGAGGTCCTGGACTACCTCCGTGACGTGTCGCTGACCTCGCCGCTCAAACGGCAGATCGACTTCACCACCGCCCCCGACGCGGTGTCGAGCGACTTCATGGGCTCGCGCCACGCCTCGATCATCGACGCGGGCGCCACCAAGGTCGACGGCGACAACGCAATCCTCTACCTCTGGTACGACAACGAGTTCGGCTACTCCTGCCAGGTCGTCCGGGTAGTCCAGCACGTCTCCGGGGTCGAGTATCCAACGTATCCCGCACCGGCTGTCTGAGCCTTCCGCCTCGGCGCGCCGAACGTGTGACGGCCCGGCCACCCCCAAGTGCGGGCGGCCGGGCCGTCGTTGTCACAGACGTGCACAGATGTGCGGTGTGTCAGCGTGTACTGCGCTTACCTCGGTACAGCACGACGAATCCGGCGACGAGCAGCAGCGCACCGGCCACCGCGGGCCACAGATTCGCGCCGGTCTCCGCCAGCCCGCCCTGCGCCTGCGGCTGGTTGGGGCTCACGGCGGCGTAACTCTCCCCGCCCGAGGACGAAGCGGGCGGCGTCGTCACGGCGCTGCCGACCTCACCGCCGGAGCCGTTGTCCGAACTCCCCTGCGTCTCGGACGACTTGGACCCCTCGGTCTTCGTGTCGGCCTTGGGGACCGAGACGGCGGTCGTCAGGTCACCGGGGTCGGTCGTCTGGGTGTCGGTGGGCTCGGGGGCGTTGGTCTCGGTGTCCGGGGCGCTCGTCGCGGGATCCGCGGTGGCCTGGCCGCCGTTGCCGGTGTTCCCGCCGTTGCCGCCGTTCCCCTCGTTGCCGCCGTTCCCGGCGGGCTCGTCGGACGCCGTGGCCGTGGGCGCCGCCGTAGCAGTGTCGGTGGCCGACGGGGACTCCTGCGGCTCACCGGAACCCCCACCGGACCCGGAGCCGCCACCCGAACCTGAGCCGTCACCGGAGCCAGAGCCGTCGCCCGAGCCCCCGGGGTCGTTGCCCGTCCCGGCGCCGCACTTCTCGCCGTTGTTGATGCAGTTGACCATGTCCTTCATCAGGCCCTCGTCGAAGACGTTGATGAAGTCGCCGTGGTCCGTGACCGGCTTGTGCTGCTGCTCCGGGAAGGAGTCCACCGCGAACAGCGGGGTCGTCTTGCCGCCGTCCTGGAGGCTCGGCGCGTCCACGTCGTAGACGATCCGCTGCACCAGCTGCGGAATGGCCTCGAAGCCCGCCGGGCAGGAGCCGTCGGCGGCCTCGAAGGCCACGTGGGTGCGGTGGTTGGCGCTGTCGATGTTGCGGCCGTCCCAGCAGCTCTGGAACTTGAAGGTGCGCACCACGTCACTGCCCGCGGGGCACAGCGGGTACTTGTCCTTGAGCTGCCGGTCCTCGAACCCGGTGCAGCTCCAGGAGGCGTTGGCGTTGGCCGGGCCGTTCACGAAGGCCTTGGCGTCGCCGGTGATGATGCGCAGGAGGCGCGGCATCGCGACGACCTTGCTCTTCGGGTTGCCCACGAACGTCAGCGTGGCAGCCTTCGCGGTGACGATCTCACCGGAGTTGCCCTCGGTGCCGCCGCCGGGCTTGTCGGCGTCCTGCTCCTGCTTGCCGTTCTGCAGGCGCAACACGGGCCAGTAGTACGTGGACTTGTCGCCCGGGTTCTCACAGCTCGTGTTCGCCTTCGCCAGGTCGTCGTCGCTGGCGAACGCGTTGTTGGACTGGTTGCCGATGTAATCGTGGAAGTGGTGGGCGCCGTTGGTGACTCCGGGCGCGACGATCACGTTGTCGGAGTTGAACAGGCCGTTCTCGTTCACGCCGCACGCGGTGACGAACGTTCCACTGGAGGCGTCGGCCTGATCCTGCGGGGTGTTCACGTTGGGCTGTACGGAGGTGATGTCCGCGTAGTCCGAGGCGACGGGCCCGTTGGTGGACGGCTGGTTGCCCTGCTGGCCCTGGCCGTCGCCCTGCTGCTGGTCCTGGCCGGTCGGGTCGGCGCTACCGCTCTGATCGCCCCCGCTGCCGTTCTCGTCGCCGTTCGTGGGGGCGATCAGCGTGCAGCCGGCGAGTGCGTCGAGGCCCTCGGGGCGGTCCCCGACACGGGCGATGGCGTCGTCGATCCGCCCGATGGTCGCGGCCCGCTTCTCCTTCAACGGATTCATGATCGCGTTGTCGGCGAAGGAGGCGTCCTGGCGTATGGACTCCGTCGAGTCCTTCAGTTTCTGGTAGGCCTCGGTTATCTGCTGGTCCAGAAGCGCGAGTTGGGCGTCTACCTCCGTCTTCGCCTCGTCCGGGACGGTCGTCAACTGGGTACCGATGTCCGGGCAGTCGATCGTCGCACCGCTCGACGCCGCATCGGGAGACCCTTGCTGGGACGAGTCACCGCCCCAACCGCCTTCGGACGCCGACGCGTAGACGTTCGCCGCCACCAGTCCTCCGCCGCCCAGCATCAGGGCGACTGCTGCCATCGTCGCGCGTCGTGCGCCCGTGGGGCGTCTGCGCGTGTTGCGTGCCAAGGAAGTTGCTCCTACACGTATCGGTCGGCCCGGATCGTCCCGGCATGGAAATCCCCCGTTCCAATACGGAGCCGGATGCCAGTGCGTTCAACCGTCCCAGAAATTCATATCGACCTCATATGGATCACCCGGCCCGGCGGGCTCATGAGCCCAGGACACGTTTGGGAGAGGTAAAGGTCACAAAAACGTATCGGACATATCGCGCTTCAACCTTCACACGAGGCACACACGTTGGCTAAGTTGACGCTCAGACCGTACGACCTACTCCGGCGATCAGCGCCGGGCCGCACGGTTTGCGCCGAATCCGGTGTGTCGCTCGCGACAGCCGGAACCGGGGACCCAACCGACTTGGGGTGAATCGGCCCAACTGCTCGTCCGGGCAAGGGTCGTAGGGCAATCCTTCCGTGATCGACCGCCCGAACCCGACAGCTAACCCGGTAGGCGCGATTCGGAAGGAGCACGTCTGCCATGCCGGCAGAACGAAGTACGCGCACCGGAGGCAGTGGCCCCACCGTGGACGACCGACCCAGCCGTGACGAAGTGCAGCGGCGGATCAACTCCCTTTACGACAGGGCCGAGACTGCCACCGGAAACTACAACGCCACGCGCAAGATGTCCGGGGGTCCGCGCAAGCGTGTCGAGCCCCGCCCCAGCGCGTCGCGTCCTTCGGACCCCGCTCTCGACGCCGTCACCAAGCAGTGGTTCGACCGGGCTCGTGCCCAACTCGGCCCGACCGTACCGGCGGTCCTCCCGCCAGGCAGGACTCCCGCCCGTCCGATGGCGGCCCGGGCCGAGCGTCCCGAACGACGCCCCGAGCCCGAGGGCGGCGCCCGGGCGCTCGAAGCACAGCCCGGCCGCGCCGTGGCCGAACTGACCGCGGGGACCGGCGCACCGGAGCCCGCTGCCCCTCAACTTGCGGCGCCCGTCGCGGAGTTGATGCCCGCGCCGGTCGCCGCCCTGCCGGCCGCCGCGCCGCAGGCACCCCAGATGGCCCAGATGGGTCAGCTGCCCCAGGCGACCGTCCTCGACCTGCCGCCCATGCCCGCCGTGGAGGCACCGCAATTCGCCGTCGCGGCCGCCCCGGAGCCGGCCTTCGACCCGCTCACCGCCGACCTGGAGCTGCTCCCGTACATCGCCGCACCGCGCACCGAACCGGCCCCGGCGAGTGCTACCTGGCCGCCTCCGGTGGCGAGCTTGTCCGCTCCGGAGACGACTTGGTCGACCGGGTCGATGCCCATGGTCCCCGAACAGCAGATGTGGTCGACCGGGCAGATGCCCGTCGTGGCCGAGCAACAGACCTGGTCCACGGGGCAGATGCCCGTCGTGCCCCAGCAGGCTTGGTCGACCGGGCAGGTCCCCATGGTGACCGAGCAGCCGACCTGGTCCACCGGGCAGATGCCCGTCGTGGCCGACCAGCCGGCCTGGTCCACCGGGCAAGTCCCCCTGGTGACCGAGCAGCCGACCTGGTCCGCCGAGCAGTTCCCTGTGGCAACGGAGCAACCCGCCTGGTCCACCGGGCAGATTCCGATGGTGCCCCAGCAGCCCACCGGGTACACCCCGCCGGAGCCGGACTGGCGCCCGCCGCAGCAGGAGTGGCAGCCGACCCCGCCCGCCGCCGAGGTCTCCTTCGCCGCGGCCCCGGCCGTCGCTCCCGAGTTCACCCTGCCCACGGCGCCGACGATGGCCCCGGAGATCACCCTCCCCCCGCCGACCGTCAGCCCGGCACCCGCCGCAGCGCAGGACCCCACCACGCTCAGCAAGACCAGCACCGCGCTCGCCTTCGCCCGCGCACAGATCGGCAGGCCCTGCCTGTGGGGCGCGGCGGGACCGGACGCGTACGACTGCTCCAGCCTCACCCAGGCCGCCTGGAAGGCAGCGGGCGTCCTCCTCCCGCGCACCGCCCAGGAACAGTCGGGCGCCGGCGCCCTCGTCCCACTCACCGACATCCGCCCCGGCGACCTGATCTTCTTCTACGACAGCATCGACCACGTCGGCCTCTACACCGGCAACGGCCTGATGATCCACGCGCCGAGCCCGGGTACGCCGATCCGCGAGGAGTCGATCTTCTACGCCGGTGCCGCCGCCATCCGGGGCGCCGTACGGCCCGCCTGATCCGATCGGGGCCGGGCATTTCCCGGCCCTGACCGCACACCCCGCGACACTCCCGGCCAACCGCGTCATAGACCCGTACGAGTGGTGCATCCTGGGACACGGTCGTAGCGTCGACAGAGACACGACGACCGCGCCCCGGCAGGCGGGCCCACCGCTGGTGCGGGGCGACGAGGACGAAGAGGCGGCCGGGAGCGGACATGTACAAACACACCATGGTCGGAATCGTCACGCTCTGTGCCGCGGCCCTGCTCGGGCCGGCCGTCGGCACCTCGTCGGCAGCCCCGACCACGGTCCCGGTGACCGCCCACCGACAGCTCCAGGACCCCGTGCTCGTCGACTGCCTGTGGCATCCCCAGGTGCGCCCCACCGACTTCATGCTCGCCTGCGGCGACGGCAACAGCCGCCTCACGTCGATGCGTTGGACGTCCTGGAACGACAACTCCGCGACGGCCACGGGCGTCAACTGGGTTAACGACTGCAAGCCCTATTGCGCGGTGGGCACGTTCCACTCGTTCCCGGTCGCCGTCCGGCTCGACACCCCGCAGATCTGGAAGCGGCATCCGCAGGCGCGGCAGTACACCGAGATCACCCTGACGTACCCCGGCGCGCGGCCGGACAAGTTCCAGCACACCGTGACCTACCCCCTCTGGAACTGACTCAGAGCGCCAGCTCCACCACCAGCGGCCGGTGATCCGAGATCGCCGTCCTCGGTGCGTGCGCTGTCCTTACGGCGGCCGCGCCGAGCCCCGTCGCCAGGATGTGGTCGAGCTGCACGAGCGGCCGGTGCGAAGGAAAGGTCGCCCGCCGCGCCGAACTCCGCCAGCCACGCGGCGCGGTCGCGTTCAGGGTGAGCCGGGGAAGGGCCCCGAAGAGGTTGAAGTCGCCCATCAGCACCTGGGGTTGGGGCAGATCGGCGATCCAGCGGCGCACGGTGCGCAGTTGCCCGATGTTCCACCCCGGCACGAACGAGAGATGGACGGCCACGACGGTGAACGGGCCGTGGGGACCTTGCAGTACGGCGGCCAGGGCGGCCCGGGGCTGATCCCGGGCCAGCACCGGAGCGGCCCGCCCGGCCACCCGCAGCGGCATGCCGAAGGGCGCCGCCGGGAGCTGTAGGGCCCGCCACTCGTGGACCGGGAGCCGGGAGAGCAACGCCAGTCCGTGCGAGGGGACTTCGGGCCGCTGCTGCCCCTCGGGGCCGTAGACGCGCATCCCGGGTTCGGTCGGGTCGGAGACCCAGCCCCGGCCCGGCACTGAACGGCAGTGCAGCGCGGTCGCGTATCTCCAGTCGCGTGCGCCCATCGCGTCGGCGGCGACCGCCGCCTGATCGACACCGCCCGACCGTTCCTGGAGACAGTCGATCTCCTGGAGCGCCACCACATCGGCGTCCAGCGCCGCGACGGCTTCGGCGAGGGGCGCCGAGGGATCGCCGGGGGCAACGGGGTCCGGGCGCCCGTCCGGCTGGATCCGCCGGCCGTGCAGCACGTTGAACGTCGCGCATCTCACCAGTAACTCACCCATGATCAGGCCGCATTGTACGTAGGTCGCCTGTGGGACGGTCTACCCCGCCGCGAAAATCTACTTGCGTAACTCAACGAATCTGCTATAGTTGAGTAAGTCAAGCAAACTTACGCGGCCGCATCACAGAGGCGCAGCGTACGGAGCGGATGGAGACCGCCATGGACGACGCGCCCCGGACCCCGGCCGCCCCCGGTCCGCTCGCCTCCTTCGCCCGGTTCGTGGCGCTGGGCGGCGGTGTCGGGCTCCTCGCCGGCGGCGCCGTGGCCCTGCTGGCCGAGCGGCTGCCCTGGGCACTGGCGAACGCGCTGATCACCGTCGTCTCCACCCTCCTGTGCACGGAACTCCACGCCCGTTTCACCTTCGGCTCGGGCCGGCACGCCGGATGGCGCCGGCACTGGCAGTCGGCGGGCTCGGCCGCGGCGGCCTACGTGGTGACCTGCGCCGCGATGTTCGTCCTGCACCTGGTGCAGTCGTCGCCGGGGATGCCGACCGAGCAGATCGTGTACCTCGGCGCTTCAGGACTCGCGGGTTTCGCCCGGTTCCTGCTGCTGCGGCTGTATGTCTTCGCCGGCGGTCCGACCCGGACGGCGGCCGACGGATCGTGGCAACTCCGGCGCCTTGAGGGCATGTTGGAGACTCCGGCCGCCGTAGGAGCCTCGCAGCGGCGACAGTTCGCACTCGCCTCCCCCTGACGTCACGCCATGACCAGTTAGGCTGACCGTTTCCGATTCACAGGCGGCGGGGGCATGTTCACCAAACAACTGGTAGTGGGCGGACTGACAGCACTTCTGATCGGAGCGCTCAGCGCATGCGGGGGCGGAAGCGGAAGCCACGACAGCACGCGATCCGCGTCCGGCGTCGGGCAGGGCAGTTCGAGCACCCCGCAAAAGACCCGGCCCACCCCCGACACCGTGACCGGGCTCCGTGACCAGCTCCGGCATCTCGCCAAGCAGACGACGAAGGGCACCCGGCCGCACATCGTCACCAAGTGCACGCCCGCCACCAAAAAGGTCCGGCACACGTCCAGTTCGGGATCGGGGTCCAAGAAGAAGACCCGCACCTGGTACACCACGGAGCAGTACCGGAAGTGCAAGAAGGTACACAGCGGCACCGAGACGTACACCCGGACCGTCCGCAGGGAGCGGTGGTGCGTGCGCCTCGACGACGTCGGCGGCAACACCGCCAAGGACGACGTCTGGTACCAGGTCACGCGCGCCGTCTACGACGAGGTCCGCACCGCGGACGACCACGCGCGCGTGGAATTCACCCCGGCCGGAACGGGTTGCTGAGAGGTAGGTCCGACTGCGGGGCGCCGGAACGAATGACGAATCGGGTTCCCGGACTTCGAGTCAATTCGTGATCACAGACGTACCTGCGGTCATGGGCGCCCCGCGCCGACCCACCACGTCACCGACCCGGAGAACAGGCACCCCATGAACGCATCCGCACCGCACAACCCCGCCGCCGACGGAACCGCCCAGATCGGTGTCACCGGCCTGGGCGTGATGGGCCGCAACCTGGCCCGCAACTTCGCGCGCAACGGTTACACGGTCGCCGTCCACAACCGCTCGCCGCACCGCACCCATGAGTTGATGAAGGAGTACGGCGACGAGGGTGCCTTCGTCCCGGCCGAGACGGCACAGGAGTTCGTGGCCGCGCTCGAAAAGCCCCGGCGCCTGATGATCATGGTGCAGGCCGGTCCGGCCACCGATGCCGTGATCGACGAGTTCGCCGCGCTCATGGAGCCCGGCGACATGATCATCGACGGCGGCAACGCCCACTTCGCCGACACCCGCCGCCGCGAGGCCGCCCTGCGCGACCAGGGCCTGCACTTCGTCGGTGCCGGTGTCTCCGGCGGCGAGGAGGGCGCGCTGAACGGGCCCTCGATCATGCCCGGCGGTTCGGCGGAGTCGTACGCCGTGCTGGGTCCGATGTTCGAGTCCGTCAGCGCGAAGGTCGACGGTGAGCCCTGTTCCACGCACATCGGGACCGACGGCGCCGGGCACTTCGTCAAGATGGTCCACAACGGCATCGAGTACGCCGACATGCAGCTCATCGCCGAGGCGTACGACCTGCTGCGCCAGGTCGGCGGCTACACCCCGGCCGAGATCGCTGAGATCTTCCAGCGTTGGAACGAGGGGCGGCTCGGTTCCTACCTGATCGAGATCACCGCCGAGGTCCTCGGCCACACCGACGCGGAGACCGGCAAGGCGTTCGTCGACATCGTCACCGACGCGGCCGGTCAGAAGGGGACCGGTCGCTGGACCGTGCAGACCGCGCTGGAGCTGGGCTCGCCGGTCACCGCGATCGCGCAGGCCACCTTCGCACGCGCCTCGTCCAGCCAGGGCGACCTGCGCGCCGCCTACCGCGGCCTGCCCGGCGGCACCACTCCCCCGCTGAGCCGCACCGAGGCCGACCGGTTCACCGCCCAGGTCGAGCAGGCGCTGTACGCCTCGAAGGTCATCGCCTACGACCAGGGCTGGAAGATGATCCAGGACGCGGCGACCGAGTTCGGCTGGTCGATCGACCTGGCCGCGGTCGCCGGGATCTGGCGCGGCGGCTGCATCATCCGCGCCTCCTTCCTCGACCGTATCCGTGCCGCGTACACGGCCGACCCGGGGCTGGTCAGCCTGCTGGGCGAGGAGCGCTTCGCGCAGGAGATCGGCGACGCGCAGGTCCCCTGGCGTGAGGTGGTCGCCTCCGCGGCCCGCCGCGGCATCCCCGTCCCGGCGTTCTCCGCCGCGCTCTCGCACTACGACACGCTGCGCGCCGACCGGCTGCCGGCGGCCCTGCTCCAGGGCCAGCGCGACTTCTTCGGCGCCCACACCTACGGCCGTACGGACCGCACCGGTATGTTCCACACGCACTGGTCCCGGCCCGGCCGCCCGGAGACGACGGCCTGAGCCGTCCGCGCACGACGTTCCGGCCCTCCTGCTCAGGCAGGGGGGCCGGAGTTCTTTGCGCCCGCTACGCGTCGGCGGTGGCGGGCGCTGCCGTGCTGTCGCGTATGACGAGCTGCGTGGGCACCAGTGTGGTGCCGTGCTCGTCGCCGTGCTCCCGCATCCGCCGTAGGACACCCTCGACGCACAGGCGGCCGACCTCGGCGAAGTCCTGGTGGACGGTGGTCAGGGGCGGCAGGAAGGAGCCGGCCTCGGGGATGTCGTCGAAGCCGATCACGCTGACGTCCTCGGGGATGCGCCGGCCGCGCTCGTGCAGGGCCCGCAGGAGGCCCAGGGCCATCTGGTCGTTGGCCGCGAACACCGCTGTGCAGTCGGCCTGTTGGGCGAGTTCCAGTCCCACGTGGTAGCCGGACTCCGCGGACCAGTCGCCGCGTACGACGGGGGGTACGGGCCGTCCCGCGTCGGTGAGTTCGGCGCTCCAGGCGTCGGCGCGGCGCTGGGCCGCGAAGGACTCCTCGGGGCCCGCCAGGTGCCAGACAGTGCGATGGCCGAGGTCGAGGAGATGGCGCACGGCGGCTCGCGCGCCGCCGTTCTGGTCGGTGTCGACCACGCTGTAGCGATCGCCCGCGTCCGAGTCGGCGACGACGACCTGGACATGGGGCGGCAGGGAGATGGTCGCCGCGTCCAGGAGGTGGACCTCCATGATGGCGATGACGGCGTCGACGGCGAGTTCGCCCAGCCGGGAGAAGGCGCCGCGCACCTCGTCCTGGGTGGGCACGGCGACCGGCAGGAGCGTGACGGCGTAGCCCTCGTGCGCGGCGGAGGTGGCGATCGCCTCCAGGGTGCGCATGTTGCCGGTGGTGGAGAGGTTGAAGGTGATCACGCCGATGGTGCGGAACTCACCTCGTTTCAGCGCGCGGGCCGCGCTGTTGGGCCGGTAGCCCAGCTCCTTCATGGCGGCGAGGACCTGCTGCCGCGTTTCCTCGTTGACGCCCGCGAAGCCGTTCGACACGCGGGAGACGGTCTGTGACGACACGCCGGCGACGCGTGCGACATCCGCCATGGACGCGCTCGGGGCGCGTCTCGACGACCGTTTCCCGCTGCGTCTGCGTGGCTTCTCCGTACCGCCCGAGGCACCGTCCACTGTGTCCACCTGTATCCCTCACATATCGATCCGATCGCCTCGGCCGTGTTTCACCAAACGACCCTTGACCACCGACATTGGGGCAGTGTAGACATGCCGCCATCAGATGTTTACGTAAACATAACAGGCCGGGGCCGTTGCGGACCGGGCTGTTTACGCAACATCGCGACGGCGTGTGACGCCGGTTCCGAGATGGACGAGCGAGGAACTACATGACGACGCTTCAACCCCCTGCGGCCGCGACTCGGCCTCCTACCAGGCCGTCGGCGAAACGCGACCGCCGTTCCTGGACAGGGTGGGGTTTCATCGGACCCTTCGCGGTGGTCTTCGCCTTCGTCTTCCTGGCTCCGATCGCGTACTCGATCTACCTGAGTCTCTTCCGCGACCAGCTCATCGGCGGCAACCACTTCGTCGGCCTGGACAACTACAAGCAGGCCTTCCAGGACGACCAGTTCTGGTCCTCCCTGGAGCGGGTCTCGCTGTTCCTGGTGATCCAGGTGCCGATCATGCTCGGCATCGCCCTGTTCGTGGCGCTCGCCCTGGACAGCGGCCGGCTCTTCGGCCGGGACTTCTTCCGGATCTCGATCTTCCTGCCGTACGCCGTGCCCGCCGTGGTGGCCACCCTGATGTGGGGCTTCATGTACGGCACCCAGTTCGGTCTGGTCGGTGACATCAACAGCGCCTTCGACGTCACGCTGCCCGACCCGCTCTCCGCGCACCTGGTGCTGGCGTCGATCGGCAACATCGTGACCTGGGAGTTCGTCGGCTACAACATGCTGATCTTCTACTCGGCGCTGCGGGTCATCCCGACCTCGCTGTACGAGGCGGCGGAGATCGACGGCGCCGGGCAGTTCCGCGTCATCACGGCCATCAAGCTCCCCGCGATCCGAGGCGCCCTGGTCATCGCGACGATCTTCTCGATCATCGGCAGCTTCCAGCTCTTCAACGAGCCGAGCATCCTCCGCCCGTTGGCGCGCAACGCGATCACGACGGACTACACGCCGAACTTCTACACGTACTCACTGTCCTTCAACGGACAGCAGCACAACTACTCAGCGGCGGTCGCCATCATCATGGGGCTGATCACCATGATCATCGCCTACGTCGTGCAGCTCCGCGGCATGCGCAAGGGAGCCTGAGCCATGAGCACCCCCGTCACCACCGCCTCTCCCTCCGCGTCCGCGCCGTCCGGCAGCGGCCACAAGGGCGCGCCCCGACTGCGCACCCCGCGCAAGAAGCACTCCCCCGGGCGCCCCAAGCGCAGTGTGCTGCTGACCGTGCTGACCGGTCTGATCCTGGTCTACACCGTGGTGCCGCTGCTGTGGCTGGTCATCAACGCGACCAAGACGCAGCAGGGACTCGCCGACTCCAACGGCCTGTGGTTCGCCCACCACTTCGCCCTCTGGTCCAACATCCACGACACGTTCACCTACCACGACGGCATCTTCGTCCGCTGGCTGCTGAACACCCTGCTCTACGTCGTGCTCGGCGCCGGCGGTGCCACCTTCCTGTCGATCCTCGGCGGCTACGCGCTGGCGAAGTTCAACTTCCCCGGGAAGCGCGCCATCTTCGCCGTGGTCATCGGCGCGGTCGCCGTCCCGGGTACGGCCCTCGCGGTGCCGACGTTCCTGATGTTCAGCAAGATGGGCCTGACGGACACCCCGTGGGCGGTGATCATCCCCTCGCTGGTCTCGCCGTTCGGCCTGTATCTGATGTGGGTGTTCGCCACCGAGGCCATCCCCGTCGAACTCCTCGAAGCGGCGCGGATCGACGGGGCGGGCGAAATCCGTACCTTCTTCCAGGTCTCGCTGCCGCTGCTGGCCCCCGGTGTCGTGACGGTCCTGCTGTTCACCACGGTCGCGACCTGGAACAACTACTTCCTGCCGCTCATCATGATCAAGAACCCGGACTGGTACCCCCTGACCCTGGGCCTGGACGCCTGGAACTCCCAGGCCCAGACGATCGGTGGTGACGTCATCTTCAACCTGGTGATCACGGGTTCGCTGCTCACCATCGTGCCGCTGATCGCCGCGTTCCTGCTGCTGCAGAAGTACTGGCAGTCCGGGCTCGCCGCCGGAAGCGTCAAGGAATAACCCAACCCTCAAGTAGTCCCACCCACGAAGAAGTGGAAGCACCTCCATGCGCAGAACCACCGGCCGCCTGCTGCGCGGCATGGCCATCCTCTCCGTCCTCGGTCTGGGGGCGACCGCCTGCGGCGGCTCCTCCGACGACAGCTCCAGCACGAAGGCGGTCTCCGCCTCGGACATCCAGGCGGCTCTCAAGAAGGGCGGCTCGGTCACGGTCTGGGCCTGGGAGCCCACGCTGAAGACGGTCGCCGCCGACTTCGAGAAGAAGTACCCGAAGGTCAAGATCAACCTGGTCAGTGACCGGTCCGGCGACAAGCACTACACCGCGCTGTCGAACGCGATCGCGGCCGGCAAGGGCGTCCCCGACGTCGCCCAGGTCGAGTACTTCGCGCTGAGCCAGTACTCCCTCACCAAGGGCCTGACCGACCTGGCGCCCTACGGCGCCGACAAGCTGGCCTCCAAGTACACGGCCGGTCCGTGGAACGCGGTGAGCGACGGCTCCAAGGTCTACGGCCTGCCGATGGACTCGGGCCCGATGGCGATGTTCTACAACAAGAAGGTCTTCGACAAGTACAAGATCGCCGTCCCCACCACGTGGGACGAGTACGTCGTCGCGGCCCGCAAGCTGCACAAGGCCGACCCGAAGGCGTACATCGCCAACGACGCCGGTGACGCCGGCTTCACCACCAGCATGCTGTGGCAGGCCGGTTCGCGCCCCTACAAGGTCGACGGCACCAAGGTGACGGTCAACTTCGAGGACGCGGGCGCCAAGAAGTACACGGAGACCTGGCAGAAGCTGATCGACGAGAAGCTCCTCGCGCCGATCAACGGCTGGACCGACGACTGGTACAAGGGCCTCGGTGACGGCACCATCGCCACCCTGACCACCGGCGCCTGGATGCCCGCCAACTTCGTCAGCGGTGTCGCCGGTGCCTCCGGTGACTGGCGCGCGGCCCCGATGCCGCAGTGGACCGCGGGCGCCAAGGCCAGCGCGGAGAACGGCGGTTCCTCCCTCGCCCTGCCCACCCTGGGCAAGAACAAGGAACTCGCCTACGCGTTCGTCGAGTACGCCAACGCCGGCGCCGGCGTCCAGACCCGCGTGAACGAGGGCGCCTTCCCGGCCACCAAGGCCGAGCAGCAGTCCGCGGCGTTCCAGAACAAGACGTTCCCGTACTTCGGCGGGCAGAAGGCCAACCAGATCTTCGCCCAGTCCGCGTCCGAGGTCGCTTCCGACTGGTCGTACCTGCCCTTCCAGCAGTACGCCAACTCGATCTTCAACGACACCGTCGGCAAGGCCTACATCTCGGGCACCACGCTGGCCCAGGGTCTGAAGAGCTGGCAGGACGCCTCGGTCAAGTACGGCAACGAGCAGGGCTTCACGGTCAACAAGTGACCCGCTCGAAGTAACCGGCTCGAAGAAGTAGCCGGCACCACCTCGGGAGCCGCCGCTGAGCGGCAATCGCTCAGCGGCGGCCCGCCCGGAATCCACCACGCATCTCGTACCGCCTGTGCAGTAACCGGAAGGACCATCATGATCTCCACCCTCCTGTCCCAGTTGCGGCACGGGCCGGACGGTGACACCACCCCCCGCCTCGCCTACGGCGCCGACTACAACCCGGAGCAGTGGCCGCGCGAGGTGTGGGACGAGGACATCCGGCTGATGCGCGAGGCAGGCGTCAACATCGTCTCCGTGGGGATCTTCTCCTGGGCCCGCATCCAACCCGCCCGGGACGAATGGGACTTCGGCTGGCTCGACGAGGTCATGGACCTGCTGCACGCGGGCGGCATCGGCGTCGACCTGGCTACCGCCACCGCGTCCCCGCCGCCGTGGCTGAGCACGGAGGACCCGGAGATCCTCCCGGTGACGGCCGCCGGCGAGACCCTGTGGCCGGGAGGCCGCCAGCACTGGCGTCCCACCTCGCCCGTCTTCCGCGAGCACGCGCTGCGCCTGGTACGGAAGTTGGCCGAGCGCTACGCCGACCACCCCGCGCTGGTCGCCTGGCACGTCTCCAACGAGCTGGGCTGCCACAACGTCTACGATTACTCCGACGACGCGGCCCGCGCCTTCCGCGACTGGCTGCGCGCCCGCTACACCACGATCGACACGCTCAACCAGGCCTGGGGCACGGCCTTCTGGTCCCAGCGGTACAGCGACTGGGAGCAGATACTGCCGCCCCGGCTGGCCGCCTCCTTCCCGAACCCCACCCAGCAGCTCGACTTCAAGCGCTTCTCCTCCGACGCGCTCAAGGACCATCTCCGCGCGGAGCGCGACCTGTTGCGCGAGATCACCCCGGACGTGCCGGTCACCACGAACTTCATGGTGATGGGCAACACCAAGGGCATGAACTACGCCGACTGGGCCGCCGAGATCGACTTCGTCTCCAACGACCACTATGTGCTGCCCGGTTCGCAGGACCGCGACGAGCTGTCCTTCTCCGCGAACCTCGTCAGCGGCATCTCCGCCGGCCGTCCGTGGTTCCTGATGGAGCACTCCACCAGCGCGGTCAACTGGCAGCCCGTCAACGTGGCGAAGCGCCCCGGCGACCTGGCCCGTGACTCGCTGCTGCACGTCGCGCACGGCGCCGACGCCGTCTGCTACTTCCAGTGGCGCCAGTCCGCGGCCGGCGCCGAGAAGTACCACTCCGCGATGGTCCCGCACGCCGGAGCCGACAGTGAGGTCTTCCGCGCGGTGGCCGAACTCGGCCGCACACTGCGGACGTTGGCCCCCGTCGCCGGATCGGACCGAGAGACGGCCCGGGTCGGCATCGTCTTCGACTGGGAGTCCTGGTGGGCGAGCGAGCAGGACTCGCACCCCACCGACCGGCTCGACTACCGCCAGGAGGCGCTCGACTGGTACTCCGCCCTCCTGGACCTCGGCGTCCGCGCCGACATCGTCACGGCGCAGACCGCCCTCGACCGCTACGACGTGGTGATCACGCCGGTGCTGCACATGATCCCGGCGGCCCTCTCCAAGGAACTCACCCGGTACGTCGAACAGGGCGGCCACCTGGTCTCCACGTACTTCTCCGGTGTCGTCGACGAGAACGACCACATCTGGCTCGGCGGCTACCCGGGCGCCCTGCGCGACCTGCTGGGCATCCGCATCGAGGAGTTCGGCCCGCTGCTCGACGGCGACACGGTCGAGCTGGACCTCGGCGGCACGGCCACCGGCTCCCTGTGGACCGACCGGATCACGGTGACCGACCCCGAGGTGGAGGTGCTGGCCCACTACAGCAGCGGCGCCTACACCGGCCGCCCCGCCGTCACCCGCCGTACGGTGGGCGGAGGTTCCGCCGCGTACGTCTCCACGCGACTGGGCCGTGAGGGCCTCACCGGTCTGCTCCCCGAGCTGCTCGCGCCCGCCGGTGTCGGCAGTGAACTCCCGGACGCGGCACGGGGAGCTGTCGAGCTGACCGTGCGTCGGAACGCGGACAGCCGCTATCTGTTCCTGGTCAACCGGACCGACGGGACAGTGCCGTTGACCGGACTGTCCGGGGAACTGCTGGTCGGCAGCGCGGGCGAGGACGGTTTCCCCGTGCTCTCCCCCAGGGAGGTCGCCGTAGTGAGCCGGCCCGTCAGGTGAGTTCGAGCAGCCCGCGGCGGACGGCCTCCGACACGGCCGCCGCCCGGTTGTCGACCTTGAACTTGCGGTAGATCCGCACGAGATGGGTCTTGACCGTGGCCTCGCTGAGGAACAACGCCTCGGCGATGGCCCGGTTGCTGCGGCCCTCCGCCATCAGCCGGACGACCTCGACCTCGCGCTGGGTCAACTCCTGGGCGGGGCTGACCACTTGGCCCACGAGTTCGCCCACGACCTCCGAGGCCAGGCCGACCGAACCGCCGGCGGCCGTACGGACGGCCTGGAAGAGTTCCTCAGGCGGCCCCGCCTTGAGCACATATCCGCGGGCGCCCGCCTCCAACGCCCGGACGACATCGGCCCGTCCGGCATAGCTGGTCAGCATGACGACAGCCACGCCCGGCGCCCGCTGAGCGAGCCTCCGTACGGCCTCGACACCGTCGATCCCGCTCCCCGCCCCGGCGAACCGCAGATCCATCAGCGCGACATCGGGCGTCAACCGGGCTGCCAGGCGCACGGCTTCCTCACCACTGCCGGCCTCGGCGACCACGTCGAGATCGGGTTCGCCGTCGAGCAGGGCGTGCAGCCCGGCCCGTACGACGGCGTGGTCGTCCGCGATCAGGAGGCGGAGCGGGGCGGCGGTCATGCGGTGCTCGCCGCGGTGAGAGGCGCGACCGGCTGGATCCGGGGTGGGGCGGACACCGTGGCGCGGACCCTGGTCCCCCGCCCCGGCACGCTGCTCACGTCGAGGTCTCCACCGCATTCGCGCAGTCGCGCCCTGGCCGCGGGCAGCCCGAAGCCGCGGTCCGCGCGGGCACCGGCCGCGAAGGCCGCGGCGGGGTCGAAGCCCAGCCCGTCGTCGCTCACTTCGAGTTCCACCCGGTCCCGGTGCCGCCGGTAGGTGACCAACACGCTTGCCGCGCGGGCGTGTTCGCGTACGTTCGCCAGGGTGCTCTGGGCGACACGGAAGAGAGTGGTGGCCGTGCGCTCGTCGAGGACCGGCTGATACGCGCCCACCGCGCGGAACTGGACCCGAGCCCCCGCGCCTTCCGTCCGCGACCGGGCGCACAGCAGCCGCAGCGCGTCTTCCAGGCCCGCCTCGGCGACGGCGGCGGGGGTGAGATCGCGGATCATCCTCCGGGTCTCCGTCAGGTTCGCGCCGAGTCCGTCGGCCACGGCTCGGACGCGGGTGCGTGCCACGTCCGGCCGCTCGTCCCAGTCCCGCTCGGCCACCTGCAACAGCATGACGCTGCCGGCGAGTTCCTGGGCCAGGGTGTCGTGCAGGTCGCGGGCGATGCGGGTGCGCTCCGCGAGCACACCGGCCTGACGCTGTTGCTTGGCCAACGTGTCCCGGGTGGCCCGCAGTTCCTCGACGAGCCGCTGCCGTACGACCGCGTCCCGCTGCTGCGTCCGGTAGAGGGCGACGGTCGCCCACACCGCCGCGACGGGGACCAGCGCGGCCTCAGGGTCGAACCGGCCCGTGGACCGCACGAGCGACCCGACGAGCACGCCGGTGATCACGGCCACCGTCACCACGGCGGCCCGCCGGCCGAGCACGCGCAACGCGGCGCAGGCGAGCGGAACGGCGCACCACACGTAGGCGGTGGTGAGCAGCGCCGGGGTGAGGAAGGTCAGCCACGTCCACAGCAGGATCAGTACGGGAACCCAGGCACGCCTGCCGAGCACCCCGAGCCGGTCCCACCACGTCAGCCCGCCCGCGTACACCAGGGCCAGTGCTCCGCTGAGGCTCACGATGTACCAGCACAACGGGACGTCGATCACGGCGAGCCGGACGAAGCCCGCCCCGACGACGAGGAACAGCGAGAGATGGGAGACGTGCTCCAGGGTGTGACGACTGCCGCGAGCGGTCAGCGGAGTGCGAGCGGACACGGCGGATCCCCTTGGGCCACATGATCCGGACAGGGCCCCCGAGTCTATCGACCACCTGTATGACCGGTGTGAACAGTGGGACCCGTCACGCCCCCGGGTGCAGCCCCGGCCAGCCCGGCGAGGGGTCACCCTTGACCTCGCCGAAGTAGAGGGCGAAGGTCTGCTTCCAGCGCTCGATGGCGGCGCGGTCGGCCATGAAGCGGGGGAAGCCGTCGATGTTCGCGTTCGGGTACTCCCAGATCGGCTTCAGTCCCGCCGGGAGCGTGGTGTCGGTCCGCACCGACCAGCCGTTGAAGGACGCCCCCTGCTGGGCGTCGGACAGCTGCCAGTTGAGGTAGAGCTTGGCGGCCGTCCGGTTCTTGGCCTGCTTCAGAATCGCGGCGCGCTGGCCCCAGGCCATGAAGGGGCCGCTGTCGGGAACGACCCACTTCACGGGAGACGTGGAGAGCAGCGAGCCCGATGTGGCGACGCCGATCGCCTTCTGCCCGCCGCGGACCGCGTCTCCCGGGGAGTTGCTGCCCCGGGCGAACCGCACGTCCTGCCCGGCGAGCGCGGCCACCCAGTCCCAGCCGTACCGCTGCGCGTACAGCGAGTAGAGGTAAAGGGCCGCGTCGTCGTCGTGCGGGTAGGACGAGGCGATCTGTCCCTTCCATTTGGGATCGATCAGGTCGAGCGGGGTCTTGGGGGCATCCGCACCGACCGCGGCGACGTCGTACAGGAAGCTGAAGGCGATCGCACCGATGGCGACCCAGGCGCCCTGCGGGTCCTTGAACTTGTCGTAGACCTTCGAGAAACCGGCCGCCTTGTAGGGCAGCAGCCGTCCCTGCTCCTTCCAGCGCGTGAAGTCCTGCAGCGTCTGGAGCTGTACGACATCGGGGACCAGGGTGTCGGTCGCGAACTGGTTGTCCACGCGCACGTCGTGGTACTTGCTGTAGTCGACGATCAGCGTCAGATCCATGGCGGGGAAACGCTTCTTGAAGGCCGCCTTGGTGGCGTCCTGCTGGGTCGGCGTGTCACCCCCGGCATAGATCACCAACTTGCCGCCGTCCGCCAGGGCGTCCCGGTACAGCTCGTCGAGCGTTCGGGTCTCCTCGGCTCCGGAACCACTCCGGGAGGACCGCTCGCCCGAGGCTGCCGCGGCGGGCGTGGCCGCGGCGCCGAGCACACTCATCCCGAGGGCGGCACCGGCTCCACCGGCAAGGACACGTC
The DNA here is from genome assembly GCF_057961495.1 of Streptomyces sp. P5F9. NCBI lineage: Bacteria > Bacillati > Actinomycetota > Actinomycetes > Kitasatosporales > Streptomycetaceae > Streptomyces > Streptomyces sp. P5F9. The sequence continues at coordinate 66,497 of NZ_JBXVPZ010000002.1, forward strand.
GCCTACTGAGAAAACTGGACACTCTGAGGGGCCTCTCTGAGGGGGGCTTGAAGCCATGAGCTGCGTCGGCGGAAGCCCGGCGCCATGGTCATCCGTGATTCTTCTGCCGCCCGGGGGCCGTTCGCGTCGTCCGTACGGAGCGAGGAGTGTGCGAGGGGTTGAAGTCGCGTTCAACCGATCGGTTGAACGGCCGCACCCGCACCCGACCGACACCCACTGGACACGTCCTGCCGCGCCCATTCAATACCCCCTAGGGGTATAGTCCTGGCGGACACACACCGGAGAGGGGCGGGTTCATGGGAGCGATCGGGCACGCGTTGTCCATTGCCGGTTCGATGACCTGGGAGGTCACCTGGGCGCTGATCCTCGGGTTCACGCTCTCCGCCGTCGTGCAGGCGGTGGTGCGTCGGTCGACGGTCGTACGGCTGCTCGGTGACGACCGGCCGCGCACGCTCGCCCTGTCCGCCGGGCTCGGCGCGGCCTCGTCGTCCTGTTCGTACGCGGCCGTCGCGCTCGCCCGTTCCCTGTTCCGCAAGGGCGCGAACTTCACGGCGGCCATGGCGTTCGAGATCGCCTCCACCAATCTCGTCGTCGAACTCGGCGTGATCCTGGCCCTGTTGATGGGCTGGCAGTTCACCGCAGCGGAGTTCGTCGGCGGACCGATCATGATCGTCGTCCTCGCGGTGCTGTTCCGTCTCTTCCTGCGGCAGCGTCTGCTGGACCGGGCGCAGGAACAGGCGGAGCGCGGGCTGGCCGGTTCCATGGAGGGGCATGCGGCGATGGACATGTCGATCGGGGGCGAGGGGAGCTTCGTCCGTCGACTGTTCTCGCGGGACGGGTTCACGTCGGTCGCGCACATCTTCGTGATGGAGTGGGCCGCGATCCTGCGTGACCTGGTGGCCGGACTGCTGATCGCGGGCGCGATCGCGGCCTGGGTGCCGGACAGCTTCTGGCACACGTTCTTCCTCGCGGACCATCCCCTCGCCGCGAAGCTGGTCGGATCGCTCGTCGGACCGTTGGTGGCCATCGCGACCTTCGTCTGCTCGATCGGCAACGTGCCCCTCGCGGTGGTGCTGTGGAAGGGCGGCATCAGCTTCGGCGGGGTGATCGCCTTCATCTACGCCGACCTGCTGATCCTGCCGATCCTGAACATCTACCGGAAGTACTACGGCGCCCGGATGGCCGGCTTCCTGCTGGTCACCTTCTTCACGGCGATGGCCGTCGCCGGGTACATCGTCGAGTTCGCCTTCGGCGGCCTGGGACTCATCCCGGACCAGGCCGACGCCAAGATCCCCGACGACGGGATCACCTGGAACTACACGACCTGGCTCAACATCGCCTTCCTGCTGCTGGCCGCGAGTCTGCTCGTACGGTTCCTGCGCAGCGGCGGCCCGGCCATGCTGCGGATGATGGGCGGCTCACCGGACCAGGGCGAGCAGGAACACACGCACGAGGACCATGAGCACCATCACCACTAGAACCTATGTAGTCGATGTCCCGTACGTACAGGGCGAGATGGCCGTCCTCGATATGCCGCTGGAAGTTCTCGTCACCGGCGGCGGCCGAGCCCTGCAGCAAGTCCGCGAGGGACTGCAACCGGGGCGCGGCCATGTCCATCACGGACTGCCGTTCCTCGCGGGTGCAGCCGTACGCGTCGAGGAAGTCCCTGGCACGGTACGCCTGTTGCTCGGTCGTGCCCCAGCCGTCGTGGTTGTCGGGGTGGGTGAGCCCTACGGCCCGTTCGCCGGTGAAGACGCGGTTGTACGGTGCGAAGTCTCCGTGACAGATCACTTCGACCGGCGCGAGCGCGTCGAACTGCCAGTCACCGCCGGGGTGTTGGGCGAGGTCCGTGGTCGCGTCGTCAGGTTCGAGGTGGTCCAACAGGCGCTGCACGGCAGGGGTCCAGGGCATGACCGGCTTACGCACGGTCTCACCGACCCGGAAGACACGTGCGGTGCCGCCGCCGGTCAACTCCTGCTCGTCCGCCTCCGCATCTCCTTCGTCGGAGTACGGGCGGGGGAACGGCGGACATGTGGATCTCCTCGCGTGCCTGCGAAGGGTGGATTGCCGATCAAGTAGCTTACGTGGACGGCCTGTTACCGTGCCGCGGTCGAAAAAACGGGGGATGCGATGTCGGCGGTCGTCGGGATGGAGAGGGTGTGGGCACCGTCTGTCGTCGATCTCTGGGCAGGGCGACGCCCTCTGTGGTGGACCGTCGGCCCGGCGGGAGAACTCGCCGTTCTGCTGGTTCATCGGACGTACCTGCACCGGATCCACTACATCAAGGGCTGGGTGGGATGGGGCCCGGAGCTGCCGTTCGACGGGGTGTTGGTGATCCGGCGGGCTGACGGATCAGTTCGACGCCGTCCGATCAAGGATGTGCGGGTCTGGCCCAGTCACATCGCCCTTCTCCCGGACTCCCGGCTCCTCGTCGCGGGCGGTCGCACACGCAAGGAGGACACGGGTTCGTGGAAGCCGAACGCCGCCGTGTTCTCCCTGACGAGCGGCGAGCAGCAGAACTCCTTCTGCATCGGCGACGACATCCCGGCTTTGGTGACCGACCACACCGGATCGATCTGGACGGCCCACGGCGACGAAGGCATCTACGGAGGGCATCCGGAGTCGTCGGCCGGGCTTGCCGGCTGGAGTGCCGTAGGGGAAGCGGTCTGGGCACCTGAAGGCCGCCTCCCCGACAGGCCGTTGAATGGTTGCACCGCCGCCACCGAGGGCGACCGGGTGTGGCTGATCTGGTACTCCGGCACCCGTCGCGGCGGCACGTTCCTCACGCGGATCACCCCCTCCACGGGCGAGGTGACCAGCTGGCCCAGCCCTGTGCCCCAACCGGACGGGTTCGCCGTACGCGGCGATCGGGCGGTCCTGACCAAACGCGATCACAACGAGCCGATGACCGAAGTCGTCCGGGCCGAACTGCTCGGCGACGCCTGGAGCGTGACCGAGCGGGACAAGACCCGAGTGCCAGGGCGCGTTGTCCTGCGCTGCGGTCAAGGGCGCGACGGATTTCTGTGGCTGCGCGCCGGCGACACCTGGCTTCGCATCGAGGCCTGAACCACCACGCCGGACGGAACGTCGCGAGTGTGGAGAGCTGCTCCGTGGGACATCCGACAGCCGCTTCCGCACAGAAGCAGCCCTGCGCAAAAGGCAGTTGCCGATCCGACCCCACTCATGAACGATCTCCGACCATGATGACGAACCCCGACCTCCCATCTCCCCGCCCGCTCGCCCTGATCACCGGAGTAGGCCGGACCATCGGCATCGGCGCGGGTGTCGCACGTCAACTCGCGGCCTCCGGCTGGGACATCGCCTTCACCTGCTGGACCCCTTACGACGAACGCATGGCCTGGGGCCCCGAGGCCGGCGCGACCTCTGCCATCACCGACACCCTCACTCAACACGGCGCCGCCACCACGGCAGTTGAGGCGGACCTCGCCGACCCGGACACCCCGGCCCGTGTCTTCGACGAGGTCGAACGCGAACTGGGCGGTGTCACGGCCCTGGTGATGTGCCACTGCGAGTCCGTCGACTCCGGCCTGCTCGACACCACCGTCGAGAGCTTCGACCGGCACTTCGCGGTCAACGCCCGCGCGACCTGGCTGCTGATCCGCGAGTACGGCCGACGGTTCGCCGCCGAGACAGGCAGCGGCCGGATCATCGCCCTCACCAGCGATCACACCGTGGGCAACCTCCCCTACGGCGCCAGCAAGGGCGCCCTGGACCGCATCACCCTGGCCGCCGCGCACGAACTCGCCCACCTCGGCATCACCGCCAACGTCATCAACCCGGGGCCGGTGGACACCGGTTGGATGACCGACGAGGGACGAGCGGGCGTGCTCCGGCAGACACCGCTCAACCGCCTCGGCACCCCGCAGGACACCGCCCACCTCGTCGACTTCCTCTGCTCACCGGAAGGCCAGTGGATCAACGGCCAACTCCTCATGAGCAACGGCGGGTTCGCCTAGCAGCACTCGGGCGGCCCATCGTCTGACGGCCCCAGCCGGACTCCCCCTCATGCACACACCCGCCTCAAGCCGTACGTGCGCAATCCTCGGCCAGCCGCAGGCTCTGCTCGACGGCATGCGGGATGTCGTCGACCGGGAACAGCGTGTGCCGTACGGTCCGTTCGGCGTCGACGATCAGGATCAGGCGTTTGTGGCGGAGCCGGCCGGCGCCTCGGAAGGTCGGGAGTCGTAGGGCCGCGCCCAGTTGGTGGTGGGCGTCGGAGAGGAGCGGGTACGGGATCTCCTCGGCGTGGGCGAACTCCGCTTGTTCGTACGGGAGTTGGGTGCTGATGCCGCGTATGTTCACGCCCGTCCGGCGGAAGTCGGGCCAGGCGTCTCGGAAGAGGCGGTTCTCCAGGGTGCAGCCCGCCACTCCGGGGATCCGCTCGTCCCAGTCGACGCCCGTGCCGGGGTAGGTGAACAGCACGGTCGCGGCGGCGTCCGGCGAGACCACGGGCAGGTCGGTGCCCTGCGTGCCCGGGAGTTGGAGGTCTTCCGGCACGCGGGCGCCGGCCAGGGCGCGCACGCGGGAGTGCTCGGCGCTGTCAGCGGCAGCCGTGGCGGTGAGGCTTCCGTCGCCGAGAACCCATCGGTCACCCCAGTCCTGCATGGCGACGAGGAGCGGAAGCAGGGCGAGTCCGGCATCGGTGAGCACGTACTCGTAACGCACCGGGCGTCGTTGGTAGAGGCTGCGGCGCAGGACGCCTTGGGCGACGAGTCGGCCCAGGCGTTCGGTGAGGACGTTGCGGGACAGGCCGATCTCGGCGGCCAGCGCGTCGAAGCGGACGTGGCCGCGGGCGATCTCCCGCAGGATCAGAACGTTCCACCAGTCCCCCAGAACCACGGCGGCCCGGGCGATGCCGCAGGTCTCGTCGGCGTTGTGCATCCTCATGGACCCATAGTAGGTTCTCTTTCAGGACTCACTTTGTTTCTAGACGGAACTTACCGCCCGCCGATGTCCGAGACGCGGGCCCTGCGTGAGGAGTTGCACCGTGACCGCCATCAGCCGGGTCGTCGCACGCGAGATCATCGACAGCCGGGGCAATCCCACCGTCGAGGTGGACGTCGAGCTCAAGGACGGCTCGCTCGGCCGGGCCGCCGTACCGTCGGGCGCCTCCACCGGCGCCCGGGAAGCGGTCGAACTCCGCGACGGCGACCCGACCCGCTTCCACGGCAAGGGAGTTCGGCGTGCCGTCGACGCCGTCAACGAGAGCATCGCGGACGCCGTGATCGGACTCGACGCCGAGAACCAGGCCGCCGTGGACCGGACCATGACCGAACTGGACGGTACGGACAGCAAGTCGCGGCTCGGTGCCAACGCCCTGCTCGGCGTCTCCCTGGCCACCGCCAAGGCGGCCGCGGCCGCCCATCGGCTGCCGCTGTACCGCTACATCGGCGGTGTCGACGCCCGCCTGCTTCCGGTGCCGATGATGAACATCGTCAACGGCGGCGCGCACGCCGACAATCCGCTCGACTTCCAGGAGTTCATGATCGCGCCCATCGGTGCGGCCACCTTCGCCGAGGCCGTCCGGATGGGCTCCGAGGTCTTCCACACCCTGCGCCGCGATCTGATCGCCGCCGGCCACAGCGTGAACGTCGGCGACGAGGGCGGCTTCGCCCCCGATCTGCGCACCGCCGACGAGGCCCTCGACTTCGTCGTCCACGCCATCGAGAAGACCGGTTACAAGCCCGGCACCGACATCACCCTCGTCATGGACCCGGCCACGTCCGAGTTCTTCCGCGACGGCGTCTACGACTACAGGGGCGAGGGTGTCCGCCGTACGCCCGCCCAACACGCCGACTACCTGGCCGAGTTGGTCGACCGCTACCCGATCGCGTCGATCGAGGACCCGATGGCCGAGGACGACCACGACGGCTGGCAGGCGCTCACCGCCCGGCTCGGCGAGCGCTGCCAGCTGACCGGCGACGACGTCTTCTGCACCAACGAGGCGCTGTTGAGCGCCGGGATCCGTGACGGGATCGCCAACTCGGTCCTGGTGAAGGTCAATCAGATCGGCACCCTCACCGAGACCCTGGCCACCGTGGCGACGGCCCACCGTGCCGGCTACACCGTCGTCATGTCCCACCGCTCCGGCGAGACCGAGGACACCACCATCGCCGACCTCGCCGTCGCCACCGGCTGCGGCCAGATCAAGACCGGTTCGCTGTCCCGCTCCGACCGCACCGCCAAGTACAACCAACTCGTCCGTATCGAGGAGGACTTGGGCGACCAGGCACGGTACGCGGGGCGCGACGCGCTGGGGCTGCGCCGCTGAACTCTCGACGTCGGCGGTCAGGTGGTGGGCTGTGCCTCGATGACGGAGAACGCTCCGGGAGGCACGCCGACGCGGCGCAGGCCGGCCGCGGTCAGGAGACCTTGGTCCCCAGCAGGTCGACCGGGGCGATCACCGGTGGCGCGCTGAGCTTCGTCTGCGCGGCCTCTCCCAGCGCGGCGGCGATCCGCCCCGCCAGGTGGGCCTGGCGTCCCTGCTCGTCCTCGAAGGTGTCGAACACCCCGAAGGTGGTGGCGCTCTCGCGGAACGCGAACCACGCCACCGTGCCCTCCTCCCGCTCGGCCAACTCCTGGGCCCCGCGCAGCATGGCCTCCACCTCGTCGGCGTACTCCGGCTTGGCCTCGATGCGTACCAACAGACCGACCTTCACTGTGACCACTCCTCGCGTTCGAACCGCCGGGCTTCCGGCGCACAACGAAGCTATGGCGGCGCCTGGTGATCACATCAGCGGCAGAAACGCCACGGTTGATAGTGTTTCCGCCATGCGTGTAGCGGTCGTCGTCTACGACGGGGTGTTCGACTCGGGCCTCTCGGCCGTCCTCGATGTGCTGAGCAACGCCAACGCGCTGGGCGGGCAGATCCACGAGTCCTCGCCCACCTGGAACGTGACCCTGGTCGGCCCGGCTCCGCAGGTACGGACGGGTGCCGGCCTCCTCGTGGCGCCCGAGCCGCTCGACGTCGCCGCTACCGCCGACCTCCTGGTCGTACCGGCACTCGGGGTGAGCGATCCCTCGGCGCTGCTCGACCATGTCGGCGGCGACGTGTCCCTGCCCGTCCGCGAGCTGATCGCCCGAACTCGCCGGCGCGGTACCGCCGTTGCCTCGGCGTGCGCGGGTACCTTCCTGCTGGCCGAGGCGGGCGTGCTGGACGGGCTGCGCGCCACGACGACCTGGTGGCTGTCGCCCGCCTTCCGGAACCGGTATCCCAAGGTCCGGCTCGACCACAGCCGGATGGTCGTCGCCTGCGAGGGCATCACCACCGCCGGCGCGGCCTTCGGCCATGTCGATCTCGCGCTGGCGATCGTCCGGGCCGGCAGCCCCGCGCTCGCCGACCTGGTCGCCCGTTACCTCGTGGTCGACGAACGCCCGTCGCAGGCGGCGTACACGATTGCCGGCGCGCTGGCCCAGAGCGATCCCATCGTCGCGGCCTTCGAGGTCTGGACCCGCGAGCACCTGGCCGAGCCCATCGGCATCCCCGAGGCGGCCAAGGCCGTCGGCGTCAGCGAACGGACCCTCCAGCGTGCCGTGCAGCGCACGGTCGGGACGTCTCCCATCCGTTTCGTCCAGGACCTGCGGATCGAACGCGCGTCACATCTCCTGCGCACCACCGGCCTCTCCCTGGAGACGATCTCCAGGAAGGTCGGCTACGAGCACCCCAACACGCTGCGGGTGCTCCTCCGCGAACGCACGGGGATGACGACATCGGCGCTGCGCGGCGGCAAGAGATGACAGGTCGTTTCAGGGGATGAGCACGATCTTTCCGCGCGTGTGACGCTTCTCCAGTTCGGCGAACGCGTCGCGGACGCCGTCGAGCGGATAGGTCGCGGCGATCGGGATCTCGATACGGCCGGAGGCGACGAGGTCGGCCATCTCGGTGAGGACCTCGCGGGTGGAGGCGTCGGCGCTGCCCGCGCTCTTGGTGCCGAGTTCCTGTGCCTTCTGGAACGAGATGATCGTCTCGATCCGGTCCCTGGAAATGCCTAGTTCTACGGCGAGTTGGACGTACTGGGGGCCGAAGAGGTCGATGAAGGCGTCGATCCCGCCGGGCGCCGCCGCGGTGAGCGCATCGGCGAGCCGGTCGCCGTACGGGACCGGGGTCGCGCCGTGGGCGGTGAGCCAGTCGGCGTTGGCGGGCGAGGCGATGCCGAGGACGTGCGCGCCCCGTGCGGCGAGGAGTTGGACGACGACGGTGCCCACACCGCCGGCGGCGGCCGAGACGGCGACGGTCTCGCCGGGCTTGGGGGCCACCGCTTCGACGGCGGCCCACGCGGTGCAGCCGACGACGTAGAGGGCGCCGGCCACCTCCCAACTCAGGGCAGCCGGCTTGAGGATGAGCTGCGACACCGGTACGACGACGTGGGTGGCCTGGCTGGAGCGCTGCCAGGAGAAGCCGAGAACCTCGTCGCCGAGGCCGAAGTCGGTGACGCCCGCGCCGAGTTCGGTGACGACTCCGGCGAGGTCGCTGCCCTGGCCGGACGGGAAGGCCGCGGGGAACCTCTCGTGCATCGCGCCCGAGCGGATGGCCGCCTCACCGGGGTTGATGCCGGCCGCCCTGACCTCCACGAGGACTTCGCCTGCGGCGGGTTGGGGCATCGGCACCTCGGTGACGCGGAGGACGTCACGGTCGCCGTACGAGTCGAAGCGCACTGCTCGCGCTTGGGTGGTGCTCATCAGGTCTCCTTCGTCAGGGGTGTTGGCCCGGGTGCGGGCTGTGCGGGGGTGGTGGCGCGCAGCACGGCGAGCGCGCTCGCGAGGTGGCTGAGCGCCGTGCCGGGGAGCGGGCCGGCCAGCCGTGTCGTGAGTTCACGGTCGAACACGGGACCGGCCTCCGCCAGCAACTCCCGCCCGGCCGCCGTCAGTTCGACGATCGAGGAGCGGCGGTCGGCGGGGTGGGGGCGCCGGGTGCAGTGGCCGAGCTTCTCCAGCCGGTCGACGGCCTGACTCGCGCCGCCGACCGTGATCGAGAGGGCGGCGGCTATGTCGTTCACCCGGCAGGAACCATCGTGCTCGACGACGAGCATCACGTTCAGACCGCCCAGGGTCACCGCGCACTCCTGGCGGAGCCGGGCGTCGATTCCGTTCCACAGGTCGGTCTCGAAGCGCACCAAGTTGTCGAAGAGTTGCCGCAGGTCCACGGGCGGGGTCCTTCCAGCGAGATGCATTAGCTCTAATCATATTAGAGCTAATACATCTCGCTGGCTACCCGCGGTCTCGCGTGATCAGACCTGCGTCGAGTCCTTCCCGTACGACGGCTCGGTGGCGAGCTCCGGCGCGGGCGCGGGACCGCCCTCGCTGAGACCGAACCGCTCGTGGAACCTGCGCAGGAACCCGGGCGCGTACCAGGCCGCGCGGCCGAGCACGCGCATCGCGGCGGGGACGAGGATGCCGCGTACGGCGACGGCGTCGATAAGGATGGCCAACCCGCTGCCCAGGCCGAAGAGTTGCATGAAGCTGAGCTTGGCCGTCCCGAAGGCGAAGAAGCTCACCGCGAGCAGGCAGGCGGCCGCGGTGACGATGCGTCCCGTGTGGCCGAGGCCGTTGGTCACGGCGGACTCGTTGTCCTCGCCGAGGTCGTGGAGTTCCTTGATCCGGCTGGTGACGAAGACCTCGTAGTCCATCGAGAGGCCGAAGGCGATGCAGAACATCAGCACGGTCATGGAGACGTCCATGGGCTGGGCCGTGAAGCCGAGCACGGAGGAGAAGTGGCCGTCCTGGAATATCCAGGTCATGACGCCGAGGGTCGCGCCCAGGCTGACCATGTTGAGGAGCAGCGCGCGCAGCGGCTGGACGACGCTGCCGGTGAAGAGGAAGAGCAGGAGGAAGGTGGTGAGGGCGACCAGGGCCACGGCGAGCGGGAGCCGGCTGCCGACGGAGTGCTTGGAGTCGACCAGTACAGCGTCGACTCCGCCTACCAGAGGGTGTGTTCCGGCGGGCGGGGTGACTGCCCGCACGTCCTTGACCAGGCTCTGGGCCGCATCGGACTTCGGCGTCAGGGTGCTCACGACGTTGAGCTGCTGCGCGTCGGGACGCGCCAGGGCGGTGTTGCCGGGGGCGGTCGCCGCGGGCTGTCCGTCGGCGTAGGTTCCCGTGCCGGTCTCGACGCGGACGACGCCCTTGAGCCCGGACAGTTCGGTCGCGTACGACTCCAGCGGGGCCTTGCTCAAGGGCTTGTCGATGACGATGTGGAGGGCGGAGTCGTCGTTGCCGTTGAACTTCTCGCGCAGGACGGAGGAGACCTGGCGGCTCTCGGCGTTCTCGGGCAGGACGCGTTCGTCCGGGGTGCCGAAGGTGATGCCGAGGAGCGGGCTCGCCGCGACCAGCAGGACCGCGAGGACGGGCAGCGCGGTGAGCGCGGGCCGCTTCATGACGGTGGCGGCCAGCCGTCCCCACAGGGGTGCGCGGGTGGCGGAACGCGTGCGGTTCGCCCAGGGCAGCCGCCCGCCGTTGACCCTGTGGCCCAGGACGGCGAACAGAGCCGGCATGACGAACAGGGTGCTGACGGCCGCGATGACGACGACACCGACACCGGCGTAGCCGAACGAGCGCAGGAAGTACTGCGGGAACACCAGGAGTGCGGCGAGCGCGGCCGCCACGGTCGCGGCGGAGAACGCGACCGTACGGCCCGCGGTGCTCACCGTGCGCCGGACGGCGTCGTCCACGCTCGCCCCTGACGCGAGTTGCTCGCGGAACCGGCTGACCATCAGCAGGGCGTAGTCGATGCCGAGACCGAGACCCAGCGCGGTGGTCAGGTTGATCGCGAAGACGGAGACGTCGGTGGCGCTGCCGAGGACGTACAGCTCCGCGAACGTGCCCGCGATGGCGATGGTTCCGATCGCCAGCGGCAGCAGGGCCGCGACCATACTGCCGAAGACGAGTAGGAGCAGGAGGAGGGTGAGCGGCACGGCGATGGACTCGGCGAGGACGAGATCCTCGCCCGACTGGGTGCCCATCCCGCTGGTCACGGCGGCGCCGCCGCCCGCCCGGACGGTGAGTGTCTTCTCGTACGTCCCGGCGTAGGCGTCGATGACGCTCTTCGCGTTCTCGTCCCGCTCGGTGTCGTCGCCCTTCACATGGGCGAGGACCATGGCGTCGCGACCGTCCTTGGAGCGGAGGTCCGAACTGCCCGTGTCCCAGTACGAGATGACGTTCTCAAGGTGCTGGTCCTTCTTGAGCTCGGCCACCAGGTCCCGGCCGCTCCGCCGCGCGGCCGGGGTGTCGACGCGCCCTTCGGAAGCGCCGACCAGCAGGACCAGATTCGTCTCCCCGCCGAACTTCCGGTCGATGGCCTTCGCGGCCCGGGAGGACTCGGAGGCCGGGTCGTCGTAGCCGCCGCCCTGCAACTTGGCGAACGCGCCGGCGCCCAGCACGCCCATGAGGGCCACAGCCACGACGGCGACGACGAGTACCAGCCGGGAGCGGCGGATGGCCAGTTCGGCTATGCGTTCAAACACGCCCGTTCTCCTTAGATATCCATACGTTTGATGTCCATACGGTGAAAGAGGCGCGAAACAGCCGGAGTTGATCAACGGGGCACTCTTCGTCGCCGTGCACGACGTTAGTGAGGAGCAAGAAGATTTGGCAGTGTTAGATTTTCCTCACACTTTGCAACGTCGGGGCGCACGAGAGGAGTTGGCGTCGTACGGTCGCCGCATGGCCGTCGACGAACGCACCACAGCACCGCCCTCGCTGCGCGAACGGCGCCGGGCCGCCGCCACCCAGGAGATCGTGGACGCGGCCGAGCGCCACCTCACCGAACACGGGCCCGCCGCCCTGTCGTTGAGAGCGGTGGCCCGCAGCCTCGGCATGACCGTGCAGGCGCTCTACCACTACTTTCCGAGCCGGGACGCCCTCGTCACCGCGCTCGTCACCAAGGCGTACGACGACCTGGCCGATGCCGTGCAGTCCGCCGTCGACACCCCGTCGGACGAGCCGGACCTACCCCGCCTGGTGATCGCGACCGAGGGCTACCGCCGCTGGGGCATCGCCCATCCCGAGCGCTTCCAGCTCCTCTACGGCACACCGCTGCGGGACTACGTGGCACCCGCCGAAGGCCCCACCACGCAGGCCACGCGCCGCATGAGCGAGATCTTCGAGCGCGAACTCTTCGAGGGGTTCAGCACGGAGCAACTCGCCGCGGCCGACGTCCCCGTGCTCTCACCCTCGCTCCAGGCCTACTTGGAACAACTGCCGCACTACGGCCACGGGCATCTGCCCGCCCCCGCGACCGCTCTGCTGATGAGCGCGTGGGGGCACCTGCACGGCCTCGTCGCCCTGGAGGTGTTCGGGCACACGTCCTTCCTCGGCGACCACCAGGCCGAGCTCTTCCGCATGGCCATGCGGAACCTGCTGGCGGACATCCACCGCAGGATCGCGTGACACGGTCCGCTCGACCATCGCTGGTTGCAGCCCGCGCCGGCGTCGCACTAGCTTGCCGACGTGGATCTCTTCTCACGTTCCTGGACCGCGCTGCTCGCGGCGGTGGCCGACCTCGCGGACGAGGATTTCGCGCGGCCGTCGGGCTGTGCCGGGTGGCTGGTGCGGGACCTGGTCTGTCATCTGGTCATCGACGCCCAGGACGTCCTGATCACCCTCGTGACGCCTGCCGACACGGAACCGACCCGCGACGCGGTGACCTACTGGACCGTCACTCAGACACCGCCCCCCGGCGACGACCCGCTCGACGCGCTGATCGTGCGACTGGCCGCCGCGTACGAGGAGCCCTGGCTGCTCAAGTTCCATCTGGACGACGTGGGTTCGGCCGCGGGCCGCGCCGCCCGGCTCGCCGACCCCGACCTGCGGGTGAGCACGCAGGACGAGGTTCTCACCGCGGGCGACTACCTCTCCGCGTACGTCCTTGAGTGGACCCTGCACCACCTCGACCTGGTCGCACATCTCCCGCACGCGGCGGGTCCGTCGACTGAAGTGCTCGCCGGGGCACGGGAGTTGCTGGAGCGGATCGCCGGGTCCGCGTTCCCGTCGCCGTTCTCCGACACGGCCGCACTGCTCGTCGGCACCGGCCGGCGCGCTCCGACCGACGAGGAGAGAGCTCAACTGGGCTCACTGGACGACAAGTTGCCGATCGTCCTGGGATAGTCCCGCTCCCCTCGGCAACTCGGTCCGAGACCGGCCGAGTTGCCGAGCGGACGGCGAACGGCCGTAGCACTCAGATCGCGGCAGCCGCCGCGCGGCCCGCCTGGCGGCCGGAGAAAAGACAGCCGCCGAGGAAGGTGCCCTCCATCGAGCGGTAGCCGTGGACTCCCCCGCCGCCGAAGCCGGAGACCTCGCCGGCCGCGTACAGACCGGGGATGGGCGTACCGGTGGCGTCCAGAACGCGGCCCGAGAGGTCGGTCTGGAGGCCGCCGAGGGTCTTGCGGGTGAGGATGTTGAGGCGGACGGCGATCAGAGGTCCGGCACTCGGGTCCAGGATCTTGTGGATCGCGGCCGTGCGGCTGAGTGAATCCCCGGTGTAGGAAAGGGCGTTGCGGATGCCCATCACCTGGGCGTCCTTCGAGTACGGGTTGTCGATCTCCCGGTCCCGGGCCTCGATCTGCCGCTGGAGGTCGGCCAGTTTGATCAGGCCGTCGCCGGTCAACTTGTTCATTCCGAGGACCAGTTCGGAGAGCGTGGTGGCGGTGATGAAGTCGACGCCGTTCTTCCTGAACTTCTCGATCGGCTCCGGCGTCTGCCAGATGCGCGAGAGGAGCATCAGGATGTCCTTGTTGGTGAGGTCCGGGTTCTGCTCCGAGCCGGAGAGCGCGAACTCCTTCGCGATGATCTTGCTCGTGGTGACGAACCACGAGTAGTCGTAGCCACCGGCGGTGATCGAGCCCAGCGTGTGGAGGGTGTCGTAGCCCGGCATGTCGGGGGCGGAGAACCGCTTGCCGGTGGCGTCGAACCACATCGACGACGGTCCCGGGAGGATGCGAATGCCGTGGTTGGGCCAGATCGGGTCGTAGTTCCGGAGGCCCTCGGTGTAGTGCCACATCCGGTCGGGGTTGACGATACGGCCGCCCGCCGACGCGGTGATCCCGAGCATCCGGCCGTCCACGTACGCGGGCACACCGGTGATCATGGTCTTGGGCGGGTTGCCCAGCCGGGCCGGCCAGTTCTGCCGTACGAGATCGTGATTGGCGCCTATGCCGCCCGAAGTAACGATCACCACAGGGGCGTTGAGCTCGAAGTCGCCCACCACGGTGCGGGAGGTGGCCTTGCCGCGCTGGGCGGTGCTGGGTTCGAGGATCGCGCCGCGCACGCCGGTCACGGCGCCGTTGGTGCGGACGATCTCGTCGACGCGGTGCCGGAACTTGAAGGTCACCTTGCCGCCGGCGACCCCGGCCCGCACCTGCTTCTCGAACGGCTCGACCACGGCCGGTCCCGTGCCCCAGGTGACGTGGAAGCGGGGCACCGAGTTGCCGTGTCCGTCGGCGAGGCCGCCGCCGCGCTCGGCCCAGCCGACGATGGGGAACCAGCGGATGCCGAGGCCGTAGAGCCAGGACCGCTTCTCGTTGGCCGCGAAGTCCACATACGCCTCGGCCCACTTGTGGGCCCAGTAGTCCTGGCCGGCCGGGTCGTCGACGCCGCGGTCGAAGCCGGCCGTGCCCAACCAGTCCTGCCAGGCCAGCTCTTGGGAGTCCTTGATCCCCATGAGCCGCTGCTCGTCGGAGTCGATCAGGAACAGTCCGCCGAAGGACCAGAACGCCTGGCCGCCGAGGTTGGACTCGGGTTCCTGGTCCAGGAGCAGCACTTTCTTTCCTGCGGCGACCAGTTCGGCGGTCGCGACGAGACCGGCGAGGCCGTGGCCGACGACGATGGCGTCGGCGGACGAGGTGTCGGCCGCGAACGCCGGTACCGCGTGTGCCGCGAGGGCGGCGCCGGCGGCGACACCGCCGGCCACCGTCAGGGCTCTTCGTCTGCTGATCGTTGTGGGGGCCGAGTTCTCCATGGGGTGCCTTCCGGATCAGATACGGGAGGTGCGGGAGGTGTGCCCGACACGTGGAACGTGCCGCGACACCACAGTTGTTACCGCCGGTAGCACCCAAGGAAACCAAGCTGTGTCGGCCGTGTTGCGCGAGTGGGGTTCAGAACAGGGTGCGTGAGGTTCAGGCCAGGGCGAGCGGGCCGTCGCGGTCGATCAGGCGGCCCGAGCCCGCGCCGGGTTTCTCGGTCGCGAGCCGGACGATCGCGTCGGTTCCCTCGGTGACGGTCTGGGGGCCGCTGTGGCCGTTGAGGTCGGTCGCCGTGTAACCGGGATCGGCGGCATTGACGCGAACGTCCTTGAGTGCCTTGGCGTATTGGGTGGTCAGCATGGTGAGGGCCGCCTTGGACGCGGTGTACAGCGGCGCGACGACGGAGGACTCGATCCGCGTCGGGTCGTGGGTGATGGCGAGCGAGCCCATGCCGCTGCTGACGTTGATGATCACCGGGTCGGGCGAGCGGCGCAGCAGCGGAAGGAACGCGGTGATCGTCCGGACCACGCCGAAGACGTTGACATCGAAGACGCCGAGCGCGTCCGCGCCGGTCAGGTCGGTGGGATCGCCGTGGGGGCCATGCACACCGGCGTTGTTGATCAGGACGTCGAGGACACCTTCGTGTGCGGCGACATCGGCCGCCGCTGCGGCGACGGAGGCCTCGTCGGTGACGTCGATACGGACGAACCGCGCACCGAGCGCGGCGGCGGCCTCCGCGCCCCGCTCTTCGTCGCGCGCTCCGACGATCACGGTGTGGCCGAGGGCGAGGAGGCGGCGGGCGGTCTCGTGGCCGAGGCCCTTGTTGGCTCCGGTGATGAACGTGTTGGTCATACGTCGATCGTGCCCACCGCGCGGGTGCGCTGCCAGGGACGCATCGACCGTAGGAACGGCGTTACCAGGACCAGGGGCCGAGGGTGGAAGATGGAAGGCATGGCGACGCATGAAGGGATCGATCTGGGGCTGGGTGCGACGATCCGTGCCTGGCGGGAGCGGTTGTCCCCGTCGGCCGTCGGGCTGCCGTCCGGTCGGGCCCGGCGGGCGGCCGGTCTGCGCCGTGAGGAACTCGCCGAGCGGGCCGGGATGTCGGTGGACTATGTGGTGCGACTGGAGCAGGGACGGTCCACGGCGCCTTCGGCCCAGGTGGTCGCCTCGCTCGCGCGGGCCCTCCAACTGACCGCCGTGGAACGGGAGCACCTCTACCGCATGGCCGGGCTGGTCCCGCCGAACGGCGAGCCGGTTCCCGATCACCTGCCGTCGGGAGTACACCGGGTGCTGAACCGGCTCGGGGACGTCGCCGTCGCCGTGTTCGCCGCCGACTGGCAGCTGATCTGGTGGAACCCCGGGTGGGCGGCGCTGCTCGGCGACCCGTCGGACAAGCCGCCCGAGCAGCGGAACTTCGCGCGTGAGCGGTTTCCGATCGGTTCCGGCGACGACGTACGTGACATACGCATTGCCTCGTGGCCGGTGCTGGTGCGCAACGGTGCCGCCTCGGATCTCGCGATCGTGTCCGACCTGCGCCGCGCCACCGGCCGCTTCCCGCAGGACGTCCGCCTGGCGGAGCTGATCCGCCAACTCACCGCGGGCAACGAGACGTTCGCGCGGTTGTGGGCGAGCGGCACCGTGGGCGCGCACCGCGAGGACCGCAAGACGGTCGAGCATCCCGAGGCCGGTCCCGTGGACGTGGACTGCGATGTCCTGACGGACGGCGATTCCGACCTGAAGATCGTCATCTTGACGGCCGTGCCCGGGAGTTCGGACGAGGCCGGGTTGCGGCGGGCCATGGCCGGTGGCAGCTTGCGTGTGCCCACCCTCTGATTCCGAGCGGGTCAGCGCTTGGCGAACTGGACCCGCGTGGGCTGCGTGACGTTCGCTCGCACCGCGAGTGCGGGGACGGTGAGTTGTTCGCCGTAGATGTCGGTGAGCCTGAGCGCGCCGCCGCAGCCGCTGCCGTCCTCGGAGATGAAGTAGTTGTAGTCGGTGCGCTCCAGCTGACGCCAGCCGCTGCCCACGGCGACTTCGAGGCGGGCCAGGGGATTTCGGTGGCCGATCGCCTGGATGCCGCACCAGTAGCGGGTGGAACCTGTCTTGTAGCGGATCGAGATCGTGTCGGAGGTGCTGGGGCTCGCCAGGTTCCAGGTGATCGGGATCCGGCCGGCCGAAGGGGCGGCGAGTTTGGCGAAGGCCTGTGCGCTGAGGTCGATCTGGCCGGGGGCGCAGTCCCCCGGGCATTCGTTGGTGATGCGGACCGTGATGGTCGCGCCGCCGGCCGCGTGCACGAGCACGTACGCCCCGCACGCCTTGGACGACTCGTAGTCCGCGGTGTTCATCGCGCCGGTCATGACGTCGCCGCTCGGGTCGTACAGGCAGGCGCCGCCGCCGTCCGCGTCGTAGAAGGTGGCGACTCCTCGGTAGGTGACGCCGGGGCGGATGCGTCCGGCCAACGGAGCGGTGCCGGAGGCCTGTTGGCGGGTCTTCGTGGCCGCCGTGGCGGCCGGCTTGGTGGTCGCGCGGGCGGACGGGGTCGCCGACGGCTTCTTCGATGCGGCGGTCGCCCGTGCGGAGGCGGTCGAAGTACCGCTCGCGGAGGGCGAGTTCACCGGACTGGAGCTGGTCGCGGAGGGTTCGGCCGCGACGCTTCCCGCCTCGGCCTTCACGTCCTCGTCACCCTTGTGGCCGGGCAGGAGCACCAGGGCCAGGGAGACGACGATGAGTACCGCGGCCGCCGACAGGAACAGCCACCGCTTGGACACCGGACCTCCTAGATGGCCGCCACCCATTGCTCGGGGTGAGGAAGGGAGCGATCGTGCCAGCCTCTCGGCGACGGCGGCAAGCCCTTTCTCTGGGGGCGTAGTCGGGGACAGGTGTCGTGTCGTCGTGCTTATGGGGTTCATGACGCGTGCCAACCCCCGCCGGCGGTCGCGCCACCGAACTCATCGGCCTGAAAGCCCACTTACTGCCGTTCGAAGCCGTCGGCCCGGCTCCAACGGAGTGTGGCGTCCCTCCCGAAGACGACCTGCTGCCCGTCATCGGAGACAGAGGCCCGTTCCCAACCGTCGAAGTCCTTCGTGACGTTGATGCTCCACGCGGCCAGGCTGCTGGTGCCGACGGCGGCGATGGACTCTGTCGGCGGTTCGCCGTCGTAGCAGTAGGAGCCGAAGTCGGCGATCGCGGCAACGGTTCCGTTCTTGGTGCGCAGTTGGATGCCCTGGCACGCGTCGGTCCTGGTGCGGTAGATGACTTTCGGTTCGGTCCACGCCTTCGCCCGGGGGCTGTAGTGCTGCTCGACGAGGCCCTTGCCCTGCAGGTAGTGCAGGGCCACGCGGCGACCGTCGTCGAGTTTCACCTGGGCGTTGTACGGGCTGGGGCTGCCGCTCCAGGGGAGGTCGCTCTTCTCCAACTCGGCGGTGTACACGGAGGAATCCGGGGAGGCTGTCGCGGACGGGGCTGGCGCCGCCGGGTCCTGATGACCGCCGCATGCCGCCGCAGCGATCATCACCGACACTGCCGCCGTCGCCCTGACCAGCACCTGAATGCCGGGCTTGTGCATACACGCCTCCCGTTGCCCTACCTCAGCGCAGCATAGGCATGATCCAGCTGCTCACGGTGCGGGGCGGTGGCCCAGCAGGTTCCTCGCGGCCTGGAGTGCGTCGAGTCGGAGAGCCTCGAAGGACGCGGTCCGGTCGTCGTCCTGGCCGGCGAGCGAGATCGCGCAGTCGACGATCGGCTGGAGTGGGTCCGGATAGTCGAGCGCCTCGGCGACCTCGGTCCAGATCAGATCGGCGCCGGTGGCCGGATCGAGGTTGCCGTCGGTGATCTCCTCGGCCAGCCAGTAGGCGTGGGCCCTGGCGAGTCGCCCGAGCCGCGCCTTGGCCTCTTCCCCGGTCATGGCCTCGGCCTCCGTTCGGCTGGTGGGAGACCGATCGTGTCACGACCGGAAGGCCGTTCAGCCACCGGGTTTTCAGGGTGTGGTCGGTGGCGTGGTCCAGATACGGCGCTCGGCGCTCAATGGGTCGTCGAGGGCCTGCGGGACGGTGTCCCAAGTCATCGTCGTGCGGCGCTTGTTGGTGTAGCGGGGCCAGGTGGGGCCTGGGTCCAGGTCGCGTATGAAGGCGACCCAGGCGCTGTGCATCGCGTCCGCCAGGGATTGTGGCGGATTCGGGCCCGTCGCCGCGGTGACGCGTTCGGCGTTCAGGAGGTCGAAGGCGAAGGGGATCTCTATGCAGTGGGCGGCGCTGCCCCAGGTGAAGTGGTAGAGCCAGGTGGGGAGTTCGTGATGGGCGTGGGACTCGGCGAGGGCTAGGGACGGGCCGCGGAAGATGGCGTCGGTGAGGGCTTGGCCCATGCGGAGTGCCGGGTCCGCCCTGTCCTGGAGGGCGGTGTACATCGTCACGGCGTCGGACCTCAGGCCGTGACCGGTCAGCATGGCTTCAACGGCCGCGACCGGTACGGGTGTTGGCGTGGTCCCCGGCGGCGGGTAGAACTCGCGCTGTGTGAAGCCGAGCAGGAGTGGGACAGGGGCGGCGCTGCCGTTCGCGAAGGCGTCGGGGACCGGGACCGGGACCAACTCGCCGTCTGCGAAAGGCGCCAGCGTCAGGCCCGCCTCGGGAGTGGCCAGAGCGTCCTGGAGGGCGAGCAGTTCGGCGCCGGTGAGGTCGCGGAGGGCGGAGGCGAGGGCGGGGACCCCGGTGCGTTCGGTCAGGCGGGCCGAGACGGCGAGAGCGTCTCGGCGGTGCTGGGGGGACTTGACGGCGCCGGACTGGGAGATCGCGGCGCGGAAGAGGCCGTGCGCGGAGGGCGTCGCCATCAGGGTCTGTGTGGCGCCGCCGCCCGCCGACTGGCCGGCGACGGTGACCTTTCCGGGGTCGCCGCCGAACGCGTCGATGTTGTCGCGCACCCAGGTCAGCGCGGCGATCCAGTCGAGTACGGCGCGGTTGTCGGGGGCGTCGTCGAGGTGGAGGAAGCCCTCGATGCCGAGCCGGTAGCCGATGGACACGAGGACGACGCCGTCCCGGGCGAACGCGAAGCCGTCGTACCAAGGGCTGGCGGCGGATCCGGCGACGTAGCCGCCGCCGTGGATCCAGACGAGGACCGGCAGATCGGCGCCCGGGGTCGGGTCCGGGGTGAAGACGTTGAGGTTCAGCACCCCGTCGCCCGGCACCGACGGCTCGGGGATGGTCGTGGAGCCGTCGAGGATGAAGGGGCGGCGTTGCGCCGTGGGCCCGTACCGGGTGGCGTCGAGCGGCTCGGTCCACGGCTTGGTCGGGACGGGGGCGGCGAAGCGGAGGTCGCCGACGGGGGCCTCGGCATAGGGGATGCCGAGGAAGTGGGCGGTGGTGTGCTGCCACGTCCCGAGGACAGGGCCCAGGGACGTGACAGCGAGTACGGACTGGGGCACGGAGCAACTTCCTTGTGGAGGTGGGGGGTTCGGGGTAGAGGCGAAACTCGGTCCGCTATTTGACGCCCTTGATCGGCCGGATGGCCAGCGCGCTGACCAGTACGACGGCCATGGCGAAGGCGAACAGGACACGGTATCCCGGGAGTTTGTCGGAGCCCGCGGCGAACGAGGTGACGAGTACGGAGGCGATGATCGGGCCCAGGGCCTGCGGGACGTTGGTGGCGATGTTGAGGATGCCCAGGTCCTTGCCGGCCGCCGCGCCCTTGGGCAGGACCTCGGTCATCAGGGCCATGTCCAGCGACATGTACGTACCGAATCCCATGCCGCTGACCAGCGCGTACGCGTACATCGCGGGCAGGGTCGGGCTGACCAGCGGGATGGCCATGGACAGGGCGAGCAGGACCGACGCGCCGATGACGAAGATCTTGCGGCGGCCGGTGCGGTCGGAGATCTTCGCCGCCGGGATCGCACCGGCGAGGGTGCCGACGAGGGCGAGCACGGACATCAGCTGCTGGGCGCTGTCCACGGCGTCGGCGTCCAGGCCGACGTAGTCCTGAAGGGCGTAGCGCTGATAGGTGGCGACTCCCCAGTAGCCGAGGATGAACGTCATGCGCGCCACGAACGCCCAGGCGAAATCGGGGTGTTGGCGCGGAGAGACCCAGAAGCCGGTGAGGAACTCCCGCCAGGAGAAGGGCTCCGGCGGCTCGGGGCGGGTCCGGTCCCGGTTGAGCAGGACGAACGCGAGTACCACCACCAGGACGATCGCGGCGATCACGCCGTAGCCCAGGCCGAGTCGACCGGCGTAGCGGGCGGCGACGATCACGCCGAGTGTGGCGCCGAGGTTGGAGCCGAGGCCGACGAAGGCGGAGACGATGCCGAACCGGCGCGGGGCTACGCGGTCGGCCATGACGGCGGTGAGCGGGGCCTGGACGACGTTCAGCAGCACCTGGACGGCGACCCACATCAGCGTGAGCCAGAGCAGGGTGGTGGCGTGCGAGATGGCCAGCAGGGAGAGGGCCGAGCCGACGGCGCCGAACAGCATCCAGGGGGTACGGCGGCCCAGGCGACCGCGGGTGCGGTCGGAGACAGCGCCGATGATCGGCTGGGCGAAGAGCGTGACGATGGAGGAGGTCATCGTCACCAGGGCGAGGTTCGATTCCTTCGCCGCGGCGTCGAGGTTCTGGATCTGAGCGGGGAGCAGAACCACGACGAGACCGGCGTACGCGGTGTAGAGAGCGGCGAATCCCGCACCCATCGACCACATCAGGACGTTCACCTGGGAGCTGCCCAGGGTGTCGTCCGTACGGGAAGTGGCGGGGGCGGAAGAGGTCGAAGCGGACAAGGACGCCTCCACGGGGACGGACCGGCACCGTTGCCGGTGCCGGGAGTATGGCCACGCCGATTTTTTTATTTCAAGGCTCGAAAAAAAATATCTTCGCCACCCTGACCTGATCCCGTCATACGGGGGCACAATCGGTGACGTGAACGCCCCCGCCGACTCCGCCGACGTACGACGCCGCAATCTGGCCCTCGTGCTGCGGTACCTCGACGCCCACGGCCCGTGCGCCCGTACCGAGGTCGCCGGCGGCACCGGACTGGTCCACGCCACCGTCACCGCGCTGGTCACGGAGCTGATCGACCGCGGCCTGGTGTGTGAAGCGGGGTCCGTGCCGTCCGCCGGGCGAGGCCGCCCCCGGCGTCTGCTGCGGCTGGTCCCCGAGCGCGTGGTCATCCTCGCCGCGCAGGTGACTCTGGAGTCCGTGCAGGTGATGGCGGCGGACTTCCAAGGCCGCGTCCTGCACCGCGAGTCGGCCCCCCACCACGCGCCGTACGGCGATCCGCGCGCCCTGGCCGCGGTCATCGGCTGCGTGGTGCGGTCGGCCGAGGCGGCGGTACGGGAGGCGGCGCCGCACGCCCATCTCCTCCAACTCGCCGTGGCCATGGCGGGACCGGTTGTCGGTACCTCCCAACTGGTGGCCGCCGCCATCGACTTCGGCTGGCACAGCACCGACCTGCGCGCCCTGGTCGTCGCCGAACTACCCTTTCTGGACTGCCCTGTTGACGTGGTGAACGACGCGAACACGGCGGCGCTGGCCGAGTACCACGCCCTCGCGGCCGACGGCGTCGAGCACCCCGACACCGTCGCCTACATCAAGGCCGACACCGGAGTGGGCGGCGGTCTGCTCGTCAACGGCCGGGTGCACAGCGGGAGTCACGGCATGGCGGGTGAGATCGGACATGTGCCGATCGCCCTCGACGGCCCCGACTGCCGTTGCGGGACACGGGGTTGCCTGGCGACGTACATCGGCCCCGAACCCCTCATCCACGCGGCCGGGTTGGACGCCGTAGCCGAGTCGGAGGGCGGCGAGGCGGCGCTGGCCGAGCTGGACCGACGGCTGCGCGCGGGCGATCCGGACGCGGTCGCCGCGCTCGGCACGGCCGGGCACGCACTCGGAGCTGCCGTCCTCGGCGTGTCCGGTGTCACCGACGCGGGCGAGATCATCCTCGGCGGATACCTCGCCACCTGGGCCTCCTGGCTCATGCCCGGCCTGGAGGCACGACTCGCCGGACGCCGTGCCCTGGCGCCCGACATGCAGCCGGTGATCACCTTCGGCGTGCTCGGCGGCGAGGCGACACTGCGCGGCGCGTTCCAGACCTGCCGGGACGCCCTGCTCGACGATCCCACCGGTGTTCCGTCGCTCGCCCGGACCCCGATTTCCGTGCCGTCCCAGTAGCGCGACGCCCACACACATCGTCCTCCACCTTCCCGTCGTGGCTTCGTACGTCCGCCCTCGTACATGCATACTCGGGCTCTGCGCGCGCACCGGCGTTCGCGAGAAGCGGGAGGTGGGCGATGGTGGTGCCGTCGGCAACGGGGACGGAACCCCGGAAAATCACGATCAATGATGTCGCCAAGTCCGCCGGGGTGTCCCGGCAGACGGTGTCACGGGCGCTGAACGACAAGGACGAGATCGACAGCGTCACCAAACAGCGGGTGCTCGACGCCGCCCGCGCGCTCGGTTACCGCCCGAGCCGGTTCGCCCGGGGTCTGGTCCGCCAGGACACGATGACCATCGGGCTGGTGATCCCCGATCTGCTCAACCCGTTCTTCACCGAGGTCGCCGCCGCCGCGCTGGAGGCGGCCAGGACCCGTGGCTGGCAGGTCGTCGTGTACGACACCGGGGACCGGGCGGAAGAGGAGCTCGGCACGCTCCAGGTGATCAGTTCCCAAGTGGACGCGGTCATCGGCTACTTCAGCTGTCCCGAGAGCGACCTGGAGAAGTTCACGCGTGGCATGCCGGTGGTGCTCATCGGCCGGGAACAGCGCACGCGGTTCAGCGCGATCCAGATCGACGGCGCGGCGGGGGTCCATGCCGCGGTCGCCCACCTGGTCGCGGGGGGGCACACCCGGATCGGCATGCTGGACCACCACACCCGGGCCGAACCGAGCATCCGGCACGAGTGGTTCACGACGGCCGCGGCGGCCCACGGGATCGAGGCCGGCCTGATGGTCCCCGCGGACCAGACGGCCGACGGCGGCGGATCGGCGCTCAGGCAACTGCTCGCCGACCACCCCGACGTCACCGCCGTGTTCACGTTCAACGACATCATCGCGATCGGCGCCCTGCGAGAGGCACGCCGACTCGGCAGGAGCATCCCGCAGGAGCTGGCGGTCATCGGCTTCGACGGTCTGCAGCTCGGGGCGCTCGTCGAGCCCCCGCTCACCAGCGTCGCCCTCGACACCCGCCGGCTCGGCGCGCTCGCCATCGAGCAGGTCGCGCGGTTGCTCTCGGGAGAGGAAGCGCTTGCCGCCGACGACCTGGTGGTACGGGGCGAACTGCGGCTGAGCGGCTCCGCCTGACCGCCACTCGTGCGCGTCCGGTCCGAATGTCTTGACACTCGCCCGCGCCGAAGCGCAGACTTCCGAACATTCCAAAATGCATGTCGAGGTCTATCTGCAGGCAGTCCCGTGAGCGCTCACGGGAGCGCTCACGGGACGCTCTTAGACCCCAGAGAAATGGTGTGCCCCCGTCCCTTCCACCCAGAAGGCCTCCGCCCTCGGGATCACCATCGAGCCGCCTAGCACCGTCGCTAGTCGTTGTCTGGAACGGAAACCATGAGCAGCACAATCACGCGCATCCGCCTCGGCGCCGTAGCCGTGGCCGCCAGTGTCGCCGTACTCGCCGGATGCTCGTCGTCCTCGCCGTCGACGAAGACATCCGCGGCCTCCTGCGCACCGGCGAAGGGCAAGATCACCCTCCAGTACTGGAACACCGTTCCGGGCATGGACAAGGTCGTCGCCCTGTGGAACAAGAAGAACCCGGACATCCAGGTCTCGACGAAGAACATCTCCAACGACCAGTACGGCATCCTCAGCAACGCCCTCAAGGCGGGCAAGGCGCCGGACCTCGCCCAGGTCGGCTACGACGAGTTGCCCAACCTGCGCACCCAGGGCGCGTTCGTGGACGCCTCGTCCTGCTCGGCGGCCACCGCGGCCAAGTCGAAGTTCGTGCCCTGGACCTGGTCGCAGACCAGCTTCGGCAACACCGGGGTCTTCGCTCTGCCGCAGGACACCGGCCCGATGGCGCTCTACGTCCGCAGTGACATCTTCAAGAAGTACAAGATCGCGATCCCCACGACGTGGGCCGAGTACGCGGCCGCCGCGGCCAAACTGCACACGGCGGACCCCAACCTCGACATCACGTTCTTCGACCCGAACAACGCCGAGTGGTTCAACGGGTTGCTCTGGCAGAACAACTCGCAGATGTACAGCTACGCGGACAACAAGTGGCAGGTCACCGTCGCCTCGGACCAGAGCAAGCAGGTCGCCGACTACTGGCAGAAGCTGATCGCCGGCAAGCTCGTGCGCACCGACCTCGCCAACGGTTCGACGCAGATGTACGCCGCGTACCAGAAGGACCAGATCGCCAGTTACGTCGGCGCGGCCTGGGGCTACAGCATGTTCCGCGACAACCTTCCCAAGCAGGCCGGGAAGTGGACGATCGTCCCGATGCCGACGTGGGGTTCGAACGGCGCCTCCGGTGACTGGGGCGGTTCGACCGTCGCGTTCATGAAGGGGAGCAAGCACCTCTACGAGTCGGTCAAGTTCAACACCTGGCTGAACACCGACCCGGAGGCCCTCGCGCTGGAGAACCAGCTGGGCGGCCTCTACCCGGCGGCCAACGCGGGGCTCCAACTGCCCGCGCTGTCCAAGGGAGTTCCGTACTACGACAACGAGAAGATCTTCGACGTGTTCGCCGACTCGTCCAAGAAGATCAACACCAGTTTCGCCTGGGGTCCCACGCAGAAGACGGTGAACCTCGCGCTCCAGGACGCGATGGCCAAGGCGGCGGCCGGTGACGGCACGCTCAGCGACGCGCTGGCGACAGCCCAGGCGGCCGCGCTGAAGTCCATGAAGGACCAGGCGATCCCGGCCGCGGCGGGCAAGTGACCGCGCGATGACCGACATCGCAACGCGCGCGGCGCGCGTGGTGCAGTCCCCCGGGGGCCGCCGCCGTCTCAACGGCGGCGGCCCCCGGGCGGGCACCATCTTCGCGTTCGTGATCCCGTTCTTCCTCCCGTTCGTACTCTTCTACCTGGTGCCGGTCGGCTACGCCTTGTGGCAGAGCGTCCGCGTCGTCCGCCGCACCGGCGGGCAGTACGGCACCTCGTACACGACGTTCGGCGGCTTCGACCAGTACGAAAAGGTCTTCCAGAACAGCGAGTTCTGGTCCAGCGTCGGGCGCATCGGCCTGTTCGGCATCGTGCAGGTGCCGGTGATGCTGTTCGTCGCCCTGGTCATCGCGCTGCTCCTCGACACCCCCCTGCTGAAGCTCAAGTCGGTCTTCCGCATCACCGCGTTCATGCCGTACGCCGTGCCCGGTGTGATCGCCGCGATCATGTGGTCGTACCTCTACTCGCCCCAACTCAGCCCCGTCGTCGACCTGTTGAACAACATCAGGCTCAAGCCCGACTTCCTGGGCCCGGGTGCCGTGCTGTGGTCGGCGGCGAACATCTCGACGTGGCTGTGGACCGGCTACAACATGCTGATCATGTTCTCGGCGCTGCAGTCGATCCCGCAGGAGCTGTACGAGGCCGCCAAGCTCGACGGCGCCAACAACTGGACCATCGCCTGGCAGATCAAGGTCCCGATCATCGCCCCGTCGATCGTCCTCACCACGGTGTTCTCGATCATCGGCACCCTCCAGCTCTACGCCGAGCCGGCCGTGCTGCGGCAGATCTCCTCGAACATCTCCAGCACGTTCACGCCGAACATGCTCGCCTACGCGGTGGCCTCCGGGAACAACTACCAGCAGGCCGCGGCGATCTCCGTGGTCATCGCCGTCATCACCTTCGTCCTGAGCTTCGGGTTCATGCGACTGACGTCGAAGAGGGCCGGCCTGTGAACAACCGATCCATGAGCGGCCGATCCATGAACAAGCCATCCGTGAACCGCGAGAGCCAGGTCAGTCGTACGGCCGCGATGGCCCTGATGCTGCTCCTGGCGATCTACTTCCTGCTGCCGATCTACTTCCTGATCGTCGCCGCCACCAAGCCGCAGGGCGACCTCGCCGCCACCAACGGCCTGGCGTTCTCGCACTTCAACCTGTTCGAGAACCTGCGTGTCCTGTTCAGCCGCAGCGACGGCATCTTCGGCAAGTGGATCGTCAACACCGTGATCTACGCGGTGTTCGGCGCCCTCGTGGGAACGCTGATCTCCGCGCTGTGCGGCTACGCGCTCGCCAAGTTCCGCTTCCGGGGGCGGGAGTTCCTGTTCTCGGTCATCCTCGGCGGTGTCCTCGTCCCGACCACCGCGCTGGCGCTCCCGCTGTTCCTGCTGTTCTCGGCGACGGGCATCGTCAACACGTACTTCGCGGTGTTCCTGCCCAGCATCGTCAGCCCGTTCGGCGTCTATCTCGCGCGGATCTTCGCCAACGCCGCTGTGCCGCAGGAGCTGTTGGAGTCGGCGCGGCTGGACGGCGCCGGTGAGTTCCGCACGTTCTTCTCGGTGGCGTTCAAGCTGATGACGCCCTCGCTGGTGACCATCTTCCTGTTCCAGTTCGTCGCGATCTGGAACAACTTCTTCCTGCCGATGGTGATGCTGCAGAAGGAGTCCCTCTTCCCGATCACGCTCGGCCTGTACGAGTGGAACGGCCAGACCGCCCGCGCCCCACTGCTCCAGGAGTCGGTGATCACCGGCTCGCTGGTGTCGATCGTGCCCGTGATCATCGTGTTCATCCTGCTCCAGCGGTTCTGGCGCACCGGACTCGCCGCCGGTTCCCTCAAGTGACCGTCCCCGCACAGAAGGTGCCTCTCGCGATGCCCAACCCCGCTGTGTTCGTGCCCCACTTTCACTGGGACCGGGAGTGGTACGAGCCCTTCCAGGTGTTCCGGCACCGGCTCGTCGCCGCTCTCGACACCGTGCTGGAGACGGCGGAGGCGGACCCGGACTTCCGGTTCACCGTCGACGGCCAAATGGCCGCGGTCGAGGACTACTTGGAGATGCGGCCGGAGAACCGCGACCGGGTCGCGGCCCTGGTCGGCGAGGGCCGGCTCGCGGTCGGGCCATGGCTGATCCTGCTCGACGAGTTCCTCTGCTCCGGCGAGACCATCGTCCGTAATCTACAAATGGGCTGGGCCGCCGCGGCCGCACTGGGCGGCGCGATGCCGATCGGCTATCTGCCGGACATGTTCGGCCACGTCGCGCAGATGCCGCAGATCCTGGCGCGCGCCGGTATCGAGCACGCGGCGCTGTGGCGCGGAGTCCCCGGCTCCGTCGATGGCCATGCCTTCAACTGGCGTGCCCCGGACGGCTCCCAGGTCCGTACCGAATTCCTCTTCGACGGCTACGACAACGGCCTCGACGTCCTGCTGGTACCTGACCGGATCGGCCGCGCGCTCGGCGACTACGCCGAGATGACGGCCGAACACTGGGGCGGCGACCCGGTGTTGGCGATGGCCGGCACCGACCACAGCGCGCCCGACCCCCAACTCGCCTCCTGGCTACGGCAAGCCGCCGGCGAGAGCCGCGCGATCACCATCGCCACCCTCGACGAGTACCTCCGCAAGCACGTCCGCGACGAGGTCTCCGCCGTCGTCACCGGTGAGCTGCGCAGCCATGTGCGCGGCAACATCCTCCCCGGCGTGCTCTCGGTCCGGCTCGGTCTGAAGCAGCGGATGGCCGTCGCGGAGCGCACGATTGACCACGCCGAGCGCATGAACGCCCTGTGGTCCCCGCGCGACGAGTCGCCGTTCCTGGACCTCGCCTGGCACAAGATCATCGAGTCGACCGCGCACGACTCGGTGGTCGGCTCCGGCACCGACGAGACCTGCGACCAGGTCGCCGCCCGCCTCGCCGAAGCCGCACAGACCGCGCGTGCCGTACGGGACGCGGCGCTCACCGAGCCCGCCGAACTGGTCCCGAGCGACGGCTACTTGGTCGCCAACCCGCTGCCGTTCGACCGCTCGGTGCTGGTCGAGGTGGACGTCGTGGCCCCGCCGGAGGGCACCGACCTGCTCGCGACCGCCGCCGACGGCTCGACGGCCCCCGTACAGCTGATCTCCGAGGCCCCGACCGTCCTCAGCGACGAGCGCATGGACGCCTCGCAGCTCGAACGCGTCCTGCGCCGTATCCACCGCCGCGAACTCTTCGGCCGCCAGATCGACCACTACGAACTCACCCCCGGCGCCCTCGTGTTCCACCTCGCCGAGGTGCCGACCGCCGGCCCCTTCGACCTGCTGATCCTGCGCCGCGAGGTCGCCGAAGCGGCAGCCCAACATCCGGGTGAGTGGCGGGTGTTGACGCTGGAGGAGGCCCGGGCCACCGCACTCGTCCCTGTGAACGTACCCGCCTCCGGGCTGGCGTCCTTCCGGGTCGAGCCGAGCGACCGCGCCTCCGTCGCCGTAGCGTCGCACGCGCCCGCCACGGCGACGGACCGCGCGCTCGCCAACGGCCTGGTCGAGGTCGCGGTCGCCGCCGACGGCACCCTGGATCTGACCGGGCCCGACGGCACCGTGCTGTACGGAGTCGGCCGCTTGGTCGACGGCGGTGACCGAGGTGACAGTTACAACTACGCTCCCCCGGCGCACGACGTCCGCGTCTCCGAGCCGAGGGAGATCGCTGTCGAAGTCGTCGAGAACGGTCCGCTGCGCGCACGGCTGCGGGTCACCCGCGTCTACGAATGGCCGGCCGCGCTCTCCGCCGACCGGGATCTCCGCAGCGAACAGACCGTGCCGACGCCGGTGGACACGCTCGTGGAGGTGCGTGCGGGCGAGCCGTTCGCGCGGGTCTCCACGTCCTTCCTCAACCAGTCCGCCGACCACCGGCTGCGCTTCCACGTGCCGCTGCCCGAGCGGGTGGCCACCTCCGCGTCGGCCGGTCAATTCGCCGTCACCGAGCGCGGGTTGACCGCCGAGGGCGGCTGGGGTGAGTATCCGCTGCCGACCTTCCCCGCCGGTTCGTTCGTGTCGGCCGGTGCCGCCACCGTCCTGCTCGACCACTCCAGCGAGTACGAACTCGTCGGCGACGGCTCCGAACTCGCGATCACGCTGCTGCGCGCGATCGGCTCGATCAGTGTCAACATCCACCCCCTGCGCGATGAACCGGCGGCAAGTGAGATCCCCGTACCCGGTGCGCAAGACCTCGGGATGCGGATCGAGAACCGGTTCGCGGTCGTCCCCTCGGCGACCGGCTGGCGCGGTGCGAACGCGGTCGCTCTCGCCGAGGAGTTCCGCAACGACGTACTGGTCACCCGCGGGACCGCGCCCGCCGGGCGTCAACTGCCGCCCGACACCACGGGGTTGAGAGTCCACGGTGAGGACGTCCTCGTCTCGGCCGTCCGCCGTGTCATCGACGACGAGCACGGGTCCGGCACCGAGGTGCGGCTGACCGCGATGCGCGACACCGCGTCGACGGTCCGCGTGACGGGGGCGTTCACCGAGGCCGTCACCGTCGATCTGCTCGGCCGCACGATCTCCCGCACTCAGGTCCAGGACGAGCTGGAACTCGCCCTCGGTCCCTGGGAGATCCGCACCGTCGTGCTCCGGTAGGCCGCCATGATCGAATGCAATGCACCCGTTCCGCACCCACGAAAGCGTTGTGACCTCTTGCTTCCCGAGTCCTCCCCCCATGTTGACGACCTCGCACCCGGACATGGCGCCCTGCGCCCGGCGCGCTCGTGGCTGCACTCCGACGCGCCGTCCCTTTCCCTGAACGGGGCTTGGCGCTTCCGCCTGTCCCCCACGGCGTCGGCGGCGGAGGACTTCGCGGGCGACGGCTTCGACGACAACGCCTGGGACAACATCCCCGTGCCCGCGCACTGGGTACTTGAGGGCGACGGAGCGTACGGCCGCCCGATCTACACGAACGTCCAGTTCCCGTTCCCGATCGACCCGCCGTACGTCCCGGACGAGAACCCCACCGGCGACTACCGCCGCACCTTCGTCGTCCCCGCCGACTGGTTGGACGCGGAGCGGGTCGTGCTGCGCTTCGACGGTGTCGAGTCGCTGTTCCGCGTGTGGGTCAACGGCGTCGGGATCGGCGGCGCGAGCGGCAGCCGGCTCGCCCACGAATTCGATGTGACGGACGCCGTACGCCCTGGTGAGAACGTCGTCGCGGTGCGGGTGCACCAGTGGTCGGCGGCCAGTTACGTCGAGGACCAGGACCAGTGGTGGCTGCCGGGCATCTTCCGCGACGTCACCCTGACCGCCCGTCCGGCCGGTGGCATCGAGGACGTCTGGCTGCGGACCGGCTTCGACGACGGGCGCGGGCGGGTCGAGGCTGAAGTCGTCGCCTCCGCTACGGCGTTCCCGGTCACCCTGCGCATCCCCGAACTCGGTGTCGAGCAGGTCTGGGCAACGCCGGACGACGTGGCTCCCGTGGACATCGCCGAAGTCGAGCCCTGGTCGGCCGAGTTGCCCCGCCTGTACGACGCCACCGTCTCGACGGCCGCGGAGACCGTGTCCCTGCGGGTGGGTTTCCGTACGGTCGAGATCCGCGGAGACCAGTTCCTGGTCAACGGGCGCCGGGTCGTGTTCCACGGCGTGAACCGGCACGAGACCCACCCCGAGCGCGGCCGTGTCTTCAACGAGGAGCACGCACGCGCGGACCTGGCGCTGATGAAGCGGTACAACGTGAACGCGATCCGCACCAGCCACTACCCGCCGCATCCCCGGCTGCTCGACCTCGCCGACGAGCTCGGGTTCTGGGTGATCCTGGAATGCGATCTGGAGACGCACGGCTTCGGCAAGGTCGACTGGGTCGGCAATCCCAGTGACGACCCGGCCTGGCGCGAGGCGTATCTCGACCGTATCGAGCGCACGGTGGAGCGGGACAAGAACCACCCCAGCATCGTGATCTGGTCGCTCGGCAACGAGGCGGGCACCGGCAGCAACCTCGCCGCAATGTCGGCGTGGGTCCACGCCCGCGACGCCGAACGCCCCGTGCACTACGAGGGCGACTACACCGGCGAGTACACCGACATCTACTCGCGCATGTACGCGTCCGTGCTGGAGACCGAGCAGATCGGCACCGACGGTTCACGCGCCCCGCTGCTCAACTGCACACCCGCGCAGGGCACCCGGCAGCGCACCAGGCCGTTCCTGCTCTGCGAGTACGCGCACGCGATGGGCAACGGGCCGGGCGCGTTCGACCAGTACGAGGCGCTGGTGCGCCGACACCCGCGCCTGCACGGCGGGTTCGTCTGGGAGTGGCGCGACCACGGCATCCTGGCCACGGCTCCGGACGGGACGCCCTACTACGCGTACGGCGGCGACTTCGGAGAGGTCGTCCATGACGGCAACTTCGTGATGGACGGCATGGTGTTGAGCAATGACGTGCCGACCCCGAGCCTCCACGAGTTCAAGGCCGTCGTGGCGCCGGTGCACTTCGCCTTCGACGGCGACACCGTCGCGGTCACCAGCCTCCGGCACACGACCGACACGTCCGACCTGCGCTTCCGCTGGCGGGTCGAGCACGACGGACTGGCCGTGGAATCAGGGGAGTTGGAGATCCCCCTCATCGCGGCGGGCGACTCGGGCCGGGTGTCGCTGCCGTCGATTCCGGTGGCGCGGGATGCCGAGACGTGGCTGACGATCGACGCGGTGCTGGCGACGGCGACCCCTTGGGCGCCCGAGGGTCATGTCGTAGCAACTGCCCAGCTGGACCGATCGGTTCGCCGTCCTGTTCCCGGTGGCCGCGGCCGGTTCGACTGGCAGCCGGGCGACGGGACGCTCACGCTGGGCGTCGCCGAGTTCGTCGGCGGGTCTCTCGTGAAGCTGGGCGAACGCGCCGTAGCGGGACCGCGGTTGGAGCTGTTCCGCGCGCCGACCGACAACGACAAGGGCGCGTGGGGCGAGGTCGACGAGAGTGACGCGAGCGTCTCCGGGGTCTCCAACGCCGAGCTGTGGCATCGCGACGGGCTCGACCGCTTGACCACGCGCCGGGTGTCCGTGGAGCAGAGCGCGGGCGCGCTGCGCACGGTCGACAAGGTGTCGGCCGCCGACTCGGCCCTGTCGGTGCTGGTGGAGTCCGTGTGGTCGCGCGAGAGCGACGGCGAAGTCGAGCTGCGGGTGGAGATCCAGCCCTCGCACGGCTGGCAGACGGTGTGGCCGCGGATCGGGGTGCGTTTCGACCTGCCCGACGGCACGGCTCCGGTCGACGGCGCCGAGTGGTTCGGCCTCGGCCCGCTGGAGTCCTACCCCGACAGCGTGCGCGCGGCCCGCACCGGCCGTTTCTCCGCGAGCATCCGCGACCTCTCGGTCGACTACGCGCGCCCCCAGGAGACCGGGCACCGCTCCGAACTGCGCCGACTGGTCCTGACCAGCGGAGACGCCGAAGTGCTGCGCGTCGAGGCCCTCCCGGACACGCACGGTCGCCGTCCCGGCTTCACGCTCACCCGGCACACCCCGCAGGAGATCGCCAAGGCCGGCCACCCCTTCGAGCTGCCGGAGTCGACGACGAGCCGGCTGTTCGTCGACGCGGACCAGCACGGGCTCGGCTCACGGGCCTGCGGCCCGGACGTGTGGCCCGAGTTCGCGCTGCGCCCGGAAGCCCGGACGATCAGGCTCCGGATCACGGCACGGAACTAGACCGATACGGAGAGGGTGCGGTCTCGCGCGGCGGGGACCGCACCCCCAGTATGGGAGGGGATGGCTGCCGTACCAGTCGTCCCTTGGGAAAATTCCCCGCGGGAAGGAGTTCCCCGTGCCCACCCTGCTGTCGGTGAATGTCGGCATGCCGAAGGACGTTCCCTGGCAGGGCAAGACCATCTACACGGGTGTGTGGAAGTACCCGGTGGTCGGCCCGGCGATGGTCCGCCGGCTCAACATCGACGGCGACGGCCAGGGCGACACCGCGGGCCACGGCGGCGAACAGCGGGCGGTCCTCGTCTACCAGATCCAGTCGTACCGGCACTGGCAGCGGCACTTCGGCCGCGACGACCTCGGCTACGGCCAGTTCGGCGAGAACCTCACCGTGGACGGCCTGCCCGACGACGAGGTCTGCGTCGGTGACCGGTACCGCATCGGCGAGGCCGAGTTCGAGGTCACCCAGCCGCGCGTCACCTGCTACCGCGTCGGCATGCGCTTCGGCGAACCCGAGCTGGCCGCGCTGCTGGTGAGCCATCACCGGCCCGGGTTCTACATGAGGGTCGTGCGGGAGGGGCGGGTGCAGGCCGGCGACCGGATCGTACGGACGAGGACCGGTCCCGGCGCGCTGAGCGTCGCCGACAC
>NZ_JBXVPZ010000002.1:100628-102898 GCF_057961495.1 Streptomyces sp. P5F9
CTGCTCTACCTCCCCGGCCGCGACCCCGCGAAGGTGCGCCTCGCCCTGGACGTGCCCGCGCTGAGCCCCGGCTGGCAGGGGTCGTTCCGTGAACTGCTCGCCGCCGCCGACGGTACGACGACCACTGCCCGCCCGGCCTGGGACGGTTTCCGTCCCCTGCGGGTGAGGGACGTGGTCCCCGAGAGCACGACGGTCACCTCGATCCGCCTGACCGCCCCGGACGACTCCCCGCTCCCTGCCGCCCGCGCGGGCCAGTACCTCACCTTGCGCGTCCCCGCTACGACGGGCCCCGCCCCGGTACGCAGCTACTCGCTGTCCGCCGCCCCCGACGCCGGCAGTTACCGGATCAGCGTCAAGCACGAGCCCCACGGCACGGCGAGCGGCTACCTCACCACACGGCTACGGCCCGGCGCCGAACTCGAAGTCGCCGCGCCGCGTGGGGAGTTCGTGTACGCCGAGGACAGCGGACCGGTGCTCCTCGTCTCCGCCGGCATCGGGCTCACGCCGGTGCTGTCCATGCTGCACGAACTGGCCGCGCAGGGCAGCAAGCGTGAGGTCTGGTGGATCCACGGTGCCCGCGGCCCCCGGGAACACCCCCTCGCGGCCGAGGCACACGACCTGCTCGCCTCGCTGCCGGACGCGCACGAGCACGTCTTCTACAGCGCGGCCACACCCGAGGAACTGCAGCGCGCCCATGCCACCCCGGGGCGCCTCACAAAGGACAGGCTCATCGCGCTGGCGGTCCCGGCCGACGCGACCGCCTACGTCTGCGGCCCCGCCCCTTTCATGACCGCCGTACGGCAGGCCCTCACCGAGGCCGGCATCGACCCCGCACGCATCCACACCGAATTGTTCGGAACTCTGGGCGCCATCAACCCCGGCCTCACCGACCACCCCGTCCGCGCACCTCACCAGCCCAAGGGCCCGCCCGGAACCGGCCCGTCGGTGACGTTCGCCCGCAGCGGCATCGCCGTCCCGTTCGACGACGACAACGACCGCAGTGTGCTCGAACTCGCCGACGCCTGCGACGTACCCACCCGCTGGAGCTGCCGCACCGGCGTCTGCCACACCTGCGTCACACCCCTGCTGTCCGGCACGATCACCTACTCCCCCGATCCGCTGGAGCCACCGGCCGACGGCGAGATCCTGATCTGCTGTGCCCGACCCGGCACGGACATCGTCCTGGACATGTAAGGGCCGTCACGCGCGCCCGTAGAAAAGATTCCTCCGACCTGCAACCTCGATGCCCTCGGAACGTCTGTCCGGGTGGAGGCGCCTCCGAGCCAGGGCCTTCGCCACGGGAAGCCATCCGTGGCGGCGGCCCGCCAGTCCCGTCAGCATGGACGATTCGAGGAATCACATGTCCGCAGGTCACACCGTCCGCCGCAGCCTCCGCGCGGGCCGGGTGCGGATCGCCCTGGGCGTCACCGGCGCCGCCGCCGCGCTCGCCGTCGGCGGCTCGTTCACCGCCCACGCGGACACCTCCGCGCCCGCCCCGAAGCCGGTGCCCGCCAAGGGCACGCCCGCCGCCCCGTGCCCGGAGCCGGTCGAGGTGGTGCCGAGCGGGATCGCCGGCCCCTTCAAGGGAAAGCAGGTGTCGTACACCATCCTCGGCGACGACCCGGTCGACGCGGTGCCCGGCGGGACGTGTTCGCCGCGCTCTATCGCCGCCACGGTGAGCGCCTGACAGGCCTCGACAATCCCGACGCGTATCTGCGCACCAGCGTGGTCAACACCCCACGCTCGGTGCTGCGCCGCCGCCGTACGGTCCGGGCCCACGTCCCCGAACGCGAAGGCCACGCACCCTCCGCCGAGGAACCCGTTCTCCTGCGCGAGGAACACGGGGAAGTGATCGCCGCCCTGCACCGGCTGACCCGGCGGCAGCGTGAAGTGCTGGTCCTGCGGTACTGGTCCCATCTCAGCGAGGCCCAGATCGCCGACACCCTGAGCCTGTCGCGCGGCGCGGTCAAGTCCACCGCGAGCCGCGCACTGGCCGCCCTGCGCCGAGAGTTGGAGGCGTCCCGATGACGACACGCGTGACCCCGGAGGCGTCCCGATGATCGAGCAGGACCTCGGTTCAGGGTTTCCTCCGGACCCCCTCGAAGAACAGCTGCGCAACGCCCTGCGCGCCCGGGCCGGCCCCGGCTGTTCCGGCTCCCGGCCCTCCACCCCGCCCGCCGCACCGCCGTCGCGTTGCTCGTCGTGGCCGCCGCGGTCATCGGCGTGCTGTTCGTGGCGATCCACGAGGTCCGGGAGCCACCGGTCAGGCC
>NZ_JBXVPZ010000003.1:0-98833 GCF_057961495.1 Streptomyces sp. P5F9
CCCCCGCCTACGACGTCGGTGACCACCTCCACCTCAACCCCACCGGCTACCAGACTCTCGCCGACGCCGTCCCGGCCGACCTCTTCAAGCACGCCTCGATCCCGTTCGCGGTCCCCACGACGCAGTAACGAACACCCAGGGGATACGTGAGGGGACATGACCGTTTCCCTGCCGTCCGGCTCTCCCGTGAGCGCTCGATGATTGTTACGTCCTGACCTGTTGACGCGTCAGGATTAACATCCTACCTTTCGTCGTGCTACCTCAGATCAGTCGAGCAGTGCACTTCCAAAGCAGGGCAATTGAGCCGCATGAGCCGCTTGGGGTCACATAGTCCTCCGATCACTGGGGAATGCATCGACCTGTTCCCTTTGCTCTGCGAGTCAGCTCCGGCACCCCAGAAGGGCAGGAACCGTGAACGAGCACAGCGCGAGGGACCTTCGGCGCAGGGACGTGCTGAGGGGCATGGCGGCGGTCGGCGGGATGGCCGCGGCCGGCGGTCTCGGGGGCTCGCTCCTGGCCGCCGGGACCGCCTCGGCCGCGACGGCGGGGAACCTTCAGGCGCTCCAGCAGAAGTTCGTTGACATGCGGTTCGGCATGTTCATCCACTACAACATGGGGACATACCACGATGCCGAGTGGGTCTCCCCCGGCCAGGACCCGTCGTCCTTCAATCCGACCAAGCTCGACTGCGGGCAGTGGGCCGCGGCGGCGAAGTCGGCGAAGATGACCTTCGGGATCCTCACCACCAAGCACCATGACGGCTTCTGTCTGTGGCCCACGAAGCAGACGAGCTACAACGTCATGAACAGCTCGTACCAGCAAGACGTGGTGCGGAAGTGCGTCGACGCGTTCCGGGCCGCGGGTCTGGAGCCGTGGATGTACTTCTCCGTCTGGGACCGCAATCAGGGCATCGCCTCCGGCTCCGTCTCCCGGGCCGACATCGACTTCGTCAAGGCCCAGCTCACCGAACTGCTCGGCGGCACCTACGGCACCATCCCGGTCCTGGTCTTCGACGGCTGGGCCTGGCAGGCGGGGCACCGGCAGATCCCGTACGGGGAGATCCGTGAGCACATCAAGGCGATGCAACCAAACATCCTCATCGTCGACATCAACGGCCACAGCGAGCCCTGGGAGCAGGACATCCTCTTCTACGAGGAGCCGCTCAGCGTCACGGCGCCGTCCGACAGCACCTACGCCAGCTGCCAGGGACAGACCATCACCGGCGGCTGGTTCTGGCACCCTTCGACGCCGACCGCGACACCGCTGTCCCTGGCCAGCATCGTCGACAGACATCTGAAGGTGCTGGAGCCCGTCCACTGCACCTTCATCCTCAACTGCCCGCCGAATCCCGACGGATTACTGGACACCAACATCGTGAACCGCCTCGCCGAGGTGGGTGCGGCGTGGACCCCGGACACCTCCCGGCCGGCGCTGCCCGTGCAGAAGGACGTCCTCCTGCACGCGGTCACCCCGACGGCCGTCACCGCCACCAGCGGCACCGCCACCAACGCCGTGGACGGTCTGATCGACTATCCCAAGAGTTCCAAGTCCCAGTCCCTGTGGGAGACCACGGGCTCGCTGCCCCAGTCCGTCACTCTCGACCTGGGCGCCACCTTCACCCACCTCGACACCCTCGAATACCTGCCCCGGGAGGACAAGGACAGCTCCGGCGCGTACGTCACCACCGGCAACATCACCTCGTACGAGATCCACACCAGCACCGACGGCAGCTCCTTCACCCGGGCCACATCCGGCACCTGGGCGGGCGACAAGACCGTCAAGCAGGCCCGGTTCGGCGCGGTAAGCGCCCGTTATGTGCGGCTGGTGGCTGTGAACACGGTCGGCGGGAGCATCGCCGTGGCCAGCGAGGTCAACTGCGGCGGCATCGCGGCGAAGCCGGCCTCCTCTCTCACCTCACCTGTCCAGACGCCGGTCCTGCCGGGCAGTGACAACTCCCTCTCCCTGCCCCCGGCCCTGGCCGCCCTCGACAACGGCGGTATGAAGCTGGAGAACAGCCCGGCGAACATCGGCTACTGGTCCAGCTCCAGTGACAACGCCACCTGGCGCGTCCGCTTCGACGCCCCCGGCACCTACACGGTGACCGCCACCGTGGCCGCGACCGCCGCCTCGCGGCTCGTCCTGGACGCGGGGATCGGCTCCGCCGCGATCGTGGTGCCCAGCACCGGTTCCTGGTCGACCTACACGACGGTCACCACCACGATGACCGTCCCCGAATCCGGCTACCGCACTGTCAGCCTGCGCCCGGACAAGTCCATCACCTGGCAGTCGGTCAACGTCCGCGGCATCACTCTCACCCCGGGTGCCGACGGATCGCTCTCCCTCACCGCCGCCACCGCCACTCTCTCCGGCAGCGCGATCAAGCTGGAGAACGATCCGCCCGACATCGGCTACTGGACCAGCGCGAGCTCCACGGCCTCCTGGACCGTGACGTTCCCGGCCGCAGGAACCTATGCCGTACGGGCGCGGGTCTCGGCCGGTTACGGCGCCACCGCCTTCACACTCGACACCGGGGCGGGCAGCACCACGCTGCCGGTGGCACGAACCTCCGGCTGGGACGACTACGTCACGGTCGAGGGCACGACCACGGTGTCTGCCGCAGGCCGCCGAACGGCGGTGATCAAACCCGCGAACGCATCGACATGGCAGGCCATGAATCTGCAGTGGGCCGACCTGAAGCTGTCGCACTGACCTCGCGCTTCGACGAGACGAGCTGTGCGGCTGGTGATCTGGAAAACAGTGAGTTCCTCCGCACAGCACTGCTGATGATCCAGGGTTCGGCGCAGGTCGGCGCCCTGTGCCAGCACCTTTGTGACCTGTGAAAACGCCAACTACACCCCTGGGGTGACGGAGACAGATCAGGTCATCGATCGCATCTGCCGCTACCGCTCGCGCCAGGGACGTCGGCCTGGCTCAAGTCTGCGGCGGTGAGGATGCCAGTGGCCAGCCGTCCGCGGTAGGGGCTGTCGACCTCGGAGACGGCGGGACGGTGACCCCGGTGCGACCCTTGCGCAGGTGCCCTGCTCGCAGGCCAGGCGGAGGCGGCCGTGACGGGGGCGGATAGATGTCCCCCTCGAATGCGTCAAGGACTCGGCGCTGGTGGCCACCCCGTGGAGCCCGGAGAGCAGACGCAACAGACGCACTGCGAGGTCGATGCGAACAGCAACGCCTGAGCCCGACGTGCGGCACGTGAGCTCTGAGGGTTGCAAAATGAGTTGAGCTCAAATCATACTCGGGGAGTGACCGCACCAAGGAGACCGCGCTCCGCAGACTCGCGGGAGAGGCTGTTGCGCGCCGCCGTAGAGGAACTCGCCGAGACGGGTGAGCTGGAAGTGGCGGCGGTCGCCCGTCGGGCAGGGGCAAGCACAGGTCTGCCCTACCGGCACTTCGGCACCCGCAGCGGCCTCTTGATCGCCGTGCTGGAAGATTTCTATGAACGGCTCGGGGAGGCCGCGGCGCTGCGCGAATACCCACCCGGTACCTGGGCTGAGCGCGAGCAGCAGCGCATTCGCGACTGGGTGGCCTTCCTGTACGCCGAGCCCCTGGCTCCGCTCGTCCTGGGAGGGCTGGTGGGCGACGCGGAGGTGGCAGCCGCCAACGCACGGCAGCTGCACATGCTCATCGAGGTGGGCGTCCGCAACATGGCCCACGCTCAGCGCGCCGGCGAACTACCCGCCGACCGGGACCCGGAGTTCCTCGCCGCGGCCACGCTCGGCGGCACCCACGCCCTGATCTCCACCGCCCTGACCCGCACCCCGCACCCTTCGGCCGAAGACCTCGTCACCCAGCTGTGGGCCTTCGTCTCCGGCGCTGTGGGACTGACTTCACCCCCAGCCGCATGATGGGAGAAACCGACCATGTCTCACCTTTCTGACCCTCTGGATCCCGGTCGCAGCGGCGCGGGCGCCATTGGTTCGCTCGATGGCCTCCATGCCGACCTCGCCCGGCGGCACAGGGCTACGCAAAGCAGCGGAGCCACCGTGCCGGCCGCGGTCGTCGACGCCGACCTGGCCGCGGTGGAACGCGACGGGTACGTCATCCTCGAAGGCCTGCTCACCGCATCGGAGTGTGAGGACGTCCGGACAGCCGTGACGCCACTGCTGGACAAGCCCGGCCGCAACACCTTCGAAGGACAGCGGACCCAGCGTGTCTACAGCGTCCTGAACAAGACTCGGGTCTGCGATCGCCTGGTCGACCATCCGAGGGTGCTGGCCCTGCTGGACCGATTGTTCCTCCCCAACTACCTGCTCTCCCAGCTCCAGGTCATCAACATCCATCCCGGCGAGACGGCCCAGCTCCTGCACCCCGACGACAAGATGTACCCCATCCCTCGCCCCCGGCCACCGATGGGCGCGGCCACGGTATGGGCCATCGACGCCTTCACTCAGGACAACGGCGCCACCGTGGTCCTGCCGGGCAGCCACCGCTGGGGCGAGGAGCGCAAGCCCGGCGACGGTGACACCCGCGTAAAGGCCGTCATGCCGCCCGGCTCGTGCGTCTTCTTCGTCGGCACCCTGTGGCACGGCGGCGGCGCCAACGAATCCGACCGCGCCCGCCTGGCGATCACCACCCAGTACTGCGAGCCATGGCTCCGGCCGCAAGAGGCGTTCACCCTGTCCACCACACGTGACACCGTCCGTACGGTGTCCGAGGACATCCGCCGGATGCTCGGTTACAGCATCCACTCGCCCTTCATCGGCATGGTCGACGGCATGCACCCCAAGCGCCTGCTCGACACCCCATCCTGAGGGCCCACACCCCTGGGAGTCCCGGCCGACGGTGCCGTCCTGCCGCGGGCCGTCTCCGGCCGGGCAGCGCGGGCCCGGTACCCCGGGCGGAAGGCACTCGATGACCGGAAGGGCACTGCCGGCGACCTTGCCCTCCGCTCCAGGTATCCGCTGGGAGGTGACCGCCCAAGGAGCCCGGCCGCGGGTCAGGGATGACCCGCTGGGCACCACGTCGGGTTTCGCCGTGTCACGCGCGCCCAGGAGCGTGTACATCCGCTGACCGGCCGGCGGAAGACTGACCCCGGACCCCGCGCCGTGAATGCCGTCACGCCTGACCTCAGGCAGTAACAGCCTGACGCTCGTTCATTTAATCTAAGATAAGATAGATTTCTTCTGTCGAGCGCTATACGGGAGCAGGCCTTGGCGACACCACTGTTGGATCAGCCCGACGACTGGACCGAGCCCGGCGCCCACCCCGTCGTGGAGCATGTCTACCGTGTCCCTCTGACGCTGCCCGTGGACGGACTGGCTGCGGTCAACGTCTATGTGATCGAGGATCCCGGCGGACTGATACTGATCGACGCGGGCTGGGCCAGGCCGGAGACCGAGAAGACGCTCGTCGAGGCACTGCAGAGCCTGGGACACGGACTCGGGGACATCGACCAGGTCATCGTGACCCACGCCCACTGGGACCACTACACCCAGGCACTGGCACTGCGCGATTCGCTGGGCACCCGGGTGCGGGTCGGCCGGGAGGAGCGTCACACGATCGAGGACTTCGACCTGGACGGCGGAGTGTGGCCCCGCCAGGTCGACCTGCTGCGCGAGTGCGGCGCCCCCGAGCTGGCGGCCCGGGTGGATGCCTTGCCGGTCGAACCGCAGGACCGGAACATGCCGTTCGGCCCGCCGGACGCGTGGCTGTCGGACGGTGAACGGATCATCCTCGCGGACCGCCGTCTGGACGTGCGGGCCACGCCCGGCCACACCCGCGGTCATGTGGTGGTCGGGGATCCCTGCGCAGGCCTGCTGTTCTCCGGTGACCATGTCCTGCCGCACATCACGCCGTCCCTGGGGTTCGAACGGTCGCCGGAGAAGTTCCCGCTGCGGTCGTATCTCGCCTCCCTGCGCCTGGTCCGGGATCTGCCGGACGCGCTGCTGCTGCCCGCGCACGGACCCGTGACCCGGAGCGTCCACACGCGAGTGGACGAGCTGATCGCGCACCACGAGGAGCGTCTGGACGAGGTGCTGCGCCAGGTGGTTTCCGGCGCGGAGACGGCCTACGCGGTGGCGCGCGCCCTGCCGTGGACCCGGCGGCAGCACCGGCTGGACGATCTTCCGCCCGTCCACCAGATGACCGCGGTGCTGGAGATCGACGCACACTTGGACGTCCTGGACCAGCAGGGCGCGGTCGTCTGGCAGCGTGCCGACGGAGTCCGGCGGTTCGCTCCGGTCCGTTGACCCGCCGTCCCGCGTCAGGCGAGCACGACGGCGTACCTCCAGTCCAGGACGTCGCGCGGCGGTCCGTCGCCGTGGGTGGCACGGACCTTCGACCGCAGGTGCACCAGCCCGCCGTGACCGTCCAGCGGGTGTACGCGCTCCACGGCGACGGTGCTGTGCAGGGTGTCGCCCTCGTGGACGGGGCCGAGGTGGTCGCAGCCGTGCCACCCGGCCACGGTGACAATGGACGGGAGAGCCCGGGCCGCCTGGGCGAGGGCCACGCCGATCGTGTGGCCGCCGTAGACCAGCCGCCGGCCGCCCGCCGCGCTCTGATCGTGATGCGCCATGGCCACGTTGAGCGTCAGCCGCGCCAGCTCGGGCGCGCTCGACACGACGTCCCCGCCGCCGACCTCCCAGAGGGTCCCCTCGGCGAGGTCGGTCGGCCGGGGTCCGGCCACCCGTTGCGCGAACCGGTCGAGTCGCCATCCCTCAGCGACGGCGGCGAGCGCGGCACCGCCGGGCGCGACACCCACCACGTCGAGGTCGGCGGCGTGGCCGGTGTCCGCGTCCGGGTTGCGCAGCGGCAGCATGGCGCAGCGCCAGAAGTCCAGCACCGGGCGGTCGTGCTGATCGGTGGTGGTGATCCTCAGGGCGGCCAGTCCGGTGGGGCGACGCCCCTCGCGCGCCCTGTTCTGGCGCAGCGCGACGACTTCCGTGGTGGTGCGCAGGGTGTCGCCGATGAGGGGGGCACGGCGCAGGACCAGCCCGCGGTAGAAGAGATTGGCCTTCACATGATGGGTGGCCAGCGTGGACTGGCCGATGGCCACGTCCCAGACCAGGGCCGGGTGCGCAAGTGGGGCCCGGCCGGTCACCGCGCGGCTCAGCTCCTCGTCCAGCGGGAGCGCGAGCCGGTCCCCCACGATCGCCTGGTGGGTGGCGGCGTGCCCGGCGGTGAGCGTCATCGCGGGTGCCCCGCCGAAGACCTGACCCACCGCCAGTTCGTCGAAGTACGGCCCCTCGGCCGTACGCTCCGTACGAGCCGTGGATGCCGTGTGCACCGTTTCCACCGTACGTTCCTCGCTCATGCCCGCGAGCCTCCCGCCTTCGCCAGTACGCGTCGCGCCGACAGCGCGACGGCCTCGTCGAGCATCCGGCCGTCCAGAGCGACGGCACCCTTGGCTTGCACCCTGCCCCGCTCCAGCGCGGCCAGCACCGCCCGTGCCCGCTCCACCTCGTCCGCCGTCGGCGTGAACGCCTCGTTCACCGGCTGGATCTGGCCGGGATGGATGACCCACTTGCCGTCGAAGCCGAGCTGCGCGGCGCGCTGCACGTGCTCGGCGAACCGCTCGTCGGCCGCCACCCCGAGATACGGCCCGTCCAGGGCGGCCAGACCCGCGCTGCGGGCTGCCGTCAGGACGCCGTCCTGGGCGCGCAGCCAGGTCTCGGCCGGGACGTCCGCCGCGCGGCCCAGTGAGGCCGCCAGGTCGGCGTAGCCGATGATCAGGGTGGTCAGCCGAGGAGTGGCCGTTACGATCTCCCGCAGGTTGGCCAGGCCGGCCGCCGTCTCGATCAGCGCCTGCACGGTGACGGGCTCGACGCGCCCGGCGGCGGCCTCAACGCCGTCCAGCAGCCGCTCCACGAATGCCAGGTCGCCGGCGGACTCCACCTTGGGCAGCACGATCGACGCCGCGCCCGCCCGGCCCGCGCAGACGATGACATCCTCATGGCACCACGGCGTCCGTGGCGCGTTGACCCGTACGGCGATCCGCGGGCCGATCTCCGCGGACCTGTTCAGCCAGGAGGCGACCAGGTCTCGCGCTCCGGCCT
Source organism: Streptomyces sp. P5F9 (assembly GCF_057961495.1). Lineage (NCBI taxonomy): Bacteria > Bacillati > Actinomycetota > Actinomycetes > Kitasatosporales > Streptomycetaceae > Streptomyces > Streptomyces sp. P5F9. The sequence continues at coordinate 8,010 of NZ_JBXVPZ010000003.1, forward strand.
TGCCGGCCGGGGGCACCGAGTCCTCGATGTCGAGCACGATCTCGTCCACTGCGGATGCGGCCGCCTTCGCGATCTTGCGATCGTCCGATCCCGGCACCGACAGACACGACCTGACCGCACCAACCGGGTTGTCCTCAGCCATCCGAACCCCTCTCGTCACTTAATTTAATTTAGACTATAATCGGAGGCCAAGCAGCGGAAGCCGAGCGAGGAGACCCGTATGCCCATCCTGTCCGACGAGGAACAGGCCGTCGTCGACATCGTCCGGGAGTTCGTCGACCGGGACGTACGGCCCGTGGTGCGGGAGCTGGAGCACGCCAACGCGTATCCCGAGAAGCTGATCGAGCAGATGAAGGCACTCGGCGTCTACGGCCTGGCCATCCCCGAGCCGTACGGCGAGGCGCCGGTCTCCACGTCCTGCTACGTCGGCGTGACCGAACAGCTGGCCCGGGGCTGGATGAGCCTGGCCGGAGCCATGGGCGGCCACACGGTGGTCGCCAAACTGCTGCTCGCCTTCGGTACCGAGGAGCAGAAGAACCGCTACCTGCCGAGGATGGCGACCGGCGAGGTACGGGCCACGATGGCGCTGACCGAGCCGGGCGGCGGCTCCGACCTGCAGGCAATCGGTACCGGTGCCCGCCGCCGACCGGACGGCGGGTATGTCGTCAACGGCACCAAGACCTGGATCAGCAACGCCCGCCGCTCGCAGCTCATCGCGCTGCTGTGCAAGACCGACCCCGGCGCGTCACCCCGCCACAAGGGCATCAGCATCCTGCTCGTCGAGCACGGCCCGGGTCTCACCGTCTCGCGGGACCTGCCCAAGCTCGGCTACAAGGGTGTCGAGAGCTGCGAACTCTCCTTCGACGACTATCAGGCGCCCGCCGAGGCGCTCCTGGGCGGCGTCGAGGGACACGGCTTCGCCCAGATGATGAAGGGCCTGGAGGTCGGCCGGATTCAGGTGGCCGCCCGGGCGCTCGGCGTCGGGCAGGCGGCCTTCGACGACGCGCTGCGCTACGCCCAGGAGCGCGAGAGTTTCGGCAAGCCGATCTGGAAGCACCAGTCGATCGGCAACTACCTCGCAGACATGGCCACCAAGCTCACCGCGGCCCGCCAACTGGTGCTGCACGCCGCGGAGAAGTACGACTCCGGAGGCCGCTGCGACATGGAGGCCGGCATGGCCAAGCTGTTCGCCTCCGAGACGGCGATGGAGATCGCGCTCAACGCCGTACGGATCCACGGCGGTTACGGCTACTCCACGGAGTACGAGGTCGAGCGCTACTTCCGGGACGCGCCCCTGATGATCGTCGGCGAGGGCACCAACGAGATCCAGCGCAACGTCATCGCCGCGCAGCTGATCAGCCGGGGTGGCCTGGGGTAGCGCCACACACCGCGGCCCCCCCCACCGCCGTACATCGGCGACGACCCCACGTTGCACAACCGACCGGAGGACCGAGTGAAACTGTCGATGCTGCTGTCCAGGTACACCGGTGATCCGGTGGAGACGGCCCGGCTGGTCCGGGACCTGGAGTCGGCCGGCCTGGACATGGTGTGGGTCCCGGAGGCCTACGGCTTCGACGCCATGACGCTCGTCGGCTACCTCGCCGCGACGACCGAGCGGATTCAGATCGGGACCGGCATCGTCAACGTCTTCACCCGCACCCCCACCCTGCTGGCCATGAGCGCCGCCGCCGCGGACAGTCTCTCCCGCGGCCGCTTCGTCCTCGGCCTCGGTGCTTCCGGACCGCAGGTCGTCGAGGGCTTCCACGGAGTGCCGTTCGAGCAACCGATGCGGCGGATCACCGAGACCATCGAGATCTGCCGCAAGGTGTGGCGCCGGGAGGCACCCCTGACCCACGATGGAAGGGTCTACCAACTCCCCCTGCCCGTCGACCGGGGAACGGGGCTCGGCAGGCCACTACGGCTGATCAACCACCCGTATCGCAACAGCATCCCCGTCTACTGGGCGTCCCTGATGGAGCGCTCGCTGCGCGCGACGGCCGAACTGGCGGACGGCTGGCTGCCCTTGTTCTTCATGCCGGACAAGGCGAAGGAGGTCTTCGGACCCGCACTCGCCGCGGGGACCGCGCGCCGCTCACCCGACCTGGCACCGCTGGATGTCGTCGCCGGCGGCCCGGTCGCCGTCGGCGAGAATCTCCCGGTCGACGATCTGCTCGACCGGGAACGGCCGACAGCCGCCCGGTACATCGGCGGTATGGGCGCCCGTGGCAAGAACTTCTACAACGACCTGGCCTGCCGGTACGGCTTCGAGGCCGAGGCCAAGGTCATCCAGGACCTCTACCTGGACGGCAAGCAGCGGGAGGCCGAGGCCGCGGTCCCCCGCGAGTGGCTGGTCCGTACCACGCTGATCGGACCGCCCGGTCATGTCGCGGAACGGATCCACGCCTACCGGGAGGCCGGCGTGACCACCCTCAGCCTGGACCCGGTCGGGCCGGACCCGGCCGGCACGGTCGAGGCGGTACGTCGCCTGGTGGACCACCTATAATTGACCCGTGTCTAGAAAATCCGCGGGCAAGCCGCCGACCGAGACCTCCGACTCCAAGTCGGCACGCACCCGCGAACGCATCCTGGACGCGGCGGCCCATGTCCTCAGCCGCAAGGGGTACGCCGGAACACGGCTGAGCGATGTGGCCGAACAGGCACAGATCCAGGCTCCCGCCATCTACTACTACTTCTCGTCCAGGGAAGTGCTGATCGAAGAGGTCATGTGGGTGGGCGTGGCCCGCTTGCGGGAACATGTCGCGGAAGCGCTCGACGCGCTTCCGGCGGACACCACCCCCATGGACCGCGTCGACGCGGCCGTCGAGGAACACCTGCGCTATCAGTTGGCGATCTCGGACTTCGCCACCGCCGCGATCCGCAACGCGGGCCAGGTCCCCGAGGACATCCGCACCCGGCAGCTCGCCGAGGAGGCCAAGTACGGGGACATCTGGCGCGCGCTCATCCAGGACGCCCAGAAGGCGGGCGAGCTCCGTGCCGACCTCGAACCGCGGGTTGCCCGCATGCTGGTCCTGGGCGCCCTGAACTGGACGACCGAATGGTGGAATCCCCGCCAGGGGTCGCTCGACGTCGTCGTACGCACCGCGAGGTCCCTGGTGCGTCACGGCCTCGGGGCGCCGGCCGTGCAGGAACAGGGTCCCACCCCGCCCTCAGGGACACCCCGGACCCGGCGCACGGCCGCCACGACAGGCCGAACGGCCTGAGAGGCGCTTGCGGGCAGGGCTCCCGCCGAAACGGCCAGAAGATTCCTTCCGTCCAAGGACACCGCCTGGGTCCTCACGAGGGCTTCGCCCCGCCCTGACCCGGGCGTCTCGACACTTGTGACGGCGAGGTCTCCACGCCCCACTTGGCGAGTTCGACGCGACGCGTCTCCTGGACATCAGTGCTCATAGTCATCCGTGGCCGCACAGCGGCCCGGATCGTGATCGCGACCGGCGCCGGAGTCTTGACCTGGGGGAAGTGACCAGCCCGGCCGAGCGCGGTCGCTGTCGCGTTCGGCAGCAACTCGGTCGCGGCGAGCACCTGACTGTCGGACACCGGTCCCGCAGTCCCCACTCCAGGCTGAGGGGGGGCCGTTCCACGGCCGCAGAGGTTGTCGAAGACCGCGGGATCAGCCAGTTCATCCTGTGGCGCCATGGCGGTACTCGGTGGACGATGGCGCACTTAATGATCGTCGGGCTGGCGGGCTCGAATCCGAGGACCCCGCGGTTACGGCGGCCAGGTGCTCTCGTCCGGGATCGCGCCGCGATACAGGGCTTCCCGCATGGCTGTTTATAATCTAACCTAGATTATAATACTTCTCCAAGGAGTCATCATGGCCTCGCCTCACCCGTCCGATCCGACCTTCGCGGACGCCTATTCGCGTGCCTGGACGTCCGATACCGAGAGTCTCCGCGAGTTCTTCGCCGACGAGGGCACGTACACCGACGTCGCCATGGGCGCGACGTACAAGGGGCATGAGGACATCTCGCGCTTCCACCGCTTCATGCTCAGGTTCGCCGCGGATTCGGTGATCGATTTCAGCGAGGCCCACGCGGCCGACGGCCACCTGTACGCCGAGTGGGTGTGGAGCGGATCCTTCGGCGGACCACTCCGGCTGCGCTCGGGGAGGGTGATCGAGCCGACCGGCGTGAGGTTCAGTGTCGCAGGCATCGCCGCATGCACCTACGGCGCGGACGGCAAACTGATCAGCCATCATGACTTCTGGGATCTGGCGACCGTACTCGACCAGGTGGCCGCGGCCGGCTGAGGAACGGTCCCCCACGCATCACCGTGCGGCACCCATGGGCGTTCGCCCATGGGTGCCGCACGCTTCCGGGTCTCTTACGCCTGCACGGCGGCCCCCGACCCCAGCAGGTCTTCGGCGCCCTCGACCTCCCACGCCTTCAGGACTTCGGCGGTGTGCCGGCCCGGCACGGGCGGGGGCGATCCGAGGGCGGTGGGCGTGGTCGAGAAGCGCGGTGCGGGCGCCGGCTGGAGGACGCCGTCCTGTTCCACCAGCGTGCCGCGGGCCTTGAGGTGCGGGTGGTCCGCGGCCTCGCGCAGGCTCATCACCGGTGCCACGCACGCGTCCGACGCCGAGAACGCCTGCGCCCACTCGCTCCGGGTGCGGCCGGCGAACGCCCCGGCGATGCGCTCGCGCAGCCGCGGCCACCGGGTGCGGTCGTGCTGGGCGGCCGGGTCCTCGTCGAGGCCGAGGACGGCGAGCAGCTCGGCGTAGAACTTCGGCTCCAGCGCGCCGACGGCCATGTGGCGGCCGTCGGAGGTTTCGTAGACCGCGTAGAACGGTGCCCCGCCGTCCAGGAGGTTGACGCCCCGTTCGTCCTGCCACATCCCCGTCGCCAGCAACATGTGCGTTCCGGCCAGCAGGTGAGCTGTGCCGTCCACGATGGCGGCGTCGACGACCTGCCCCCGGCCCGCGCGGTCGGCCTCGCGCAACGCCGCCAGGACACCGATGACCAGATACGTTGCTCCGCCGCCGAAGTCGCCGACGAGATTGAGCGGGATCTGCGGCGGTCCGTCGGCGCTGCCGATGGCGTGCAGGGCACCCGTGAGCGCGACGTATCCGATGTCGTGCCCGGCCAGTTGGGCCATCGGCCCGTCCTGACCCCAGCCGGTCATCCGGCCGTAGACCAGGCGGGGGTTACGGGCGAGGCAGTCCTCGGGGCCCAGACCGAGCCGTTCGGCGACGCCCGGGCGGTAGCCCTCGATCAGTACGTCGGCCTGGGCCACCATGTCGAGCACGGCCCGTACGGCGTCGTCCTGCTTGAGGTCGAGCAGGACGGACTTCTTTCCACGGTTCAGGATGTCGAGGTGTTCGAAGCCGGGGAACAGCCCGCTACCCCCCGGGCGGTCGACGCGGACCACCTCGGCGCCCAGATCCGCGAGTGTCATCGCGGCGAACGGGCCGGGGCCGAGCCCGGCGAGTTCCAGTACCCTGCATCCGGACAGCGGGCCGCCTGTCATTGTTTCCTCCCTCATGCGTCAGCGGTCTCACGGGCCTTGCGCCGCGTCTGCGCGAACGCGAGGCCGTCCGCCCACGAGGCACCCCGGGTGATCAGTCCCCGGTACTTCATGATCTCGGTGGGCCTGTTGACGGCCAGGGCGCCCACCAGCCGGTCATCGGCGCGGTAGAGCGCGACACCGCGGTGTTCCCGCTCGATGTCGCCGTCGACCACGTCGATCTCGTCCGCCTCGGGGATGCCGACGAACTGGATGCGGGTGTCGTACTGGTCCGACCAGAAGTACGGCACCGTCGAGTACCGTCCGGCCGCTGCCGGGTTCAGCGCGTTGCGGGCGGCCAGAGCGCCCTGTTCGGCCGCGCTGGTCCAGTGCTCCAGGCGCATGGGCCGGTCGAAGAGCGTGTTGTGCCACCGGGCGACGTCGCCCGCCGCGTACACGCCTTCGGCGCCGGTGAAGAGCGTCTCATCGCAGACCACGCCGTTGTCCAGGGGCAGGCCGGAACCCTCCAGCCAGTCGGTGGCGGGCACGACTCCGGCACCGACCACCACCAGGTCGGCGTCGAGTGCGGTGCCGTCAGAGAGCCGGACCCGTTCGATGCGTCCCTCACCCTCCAGCGCGGTGACGCTCACCCCGCACCGCAGATCGGTGCCGTGGCGCAGGTGCAGTGAGGCGAGGGCAGCGCCCATGGTCTCGCCGACGGCGCGCACGAGCGGGGTCGGCTGTGCCTCGACCACGACGACGTCCAGCCCGCGCTTCCTGGCGGCGGCCGCAGCCTCGGCTCCGATGAAGCCGGCGCCGATCACCACGGTCCGGGCGCCCGTGTCGAGTGCCCGCCGGATGGCCGCCGCGTCGTCCACGGTACGCAGCGTGTGGACACCGTCCAAGCCCTGCATGCCGGGCAGTTGACGGGCGGTCGCGCCGGTGGCGATGACCAGGGCGTCGTATCCGATGGTCCGTCCGCCGACGCCGACCGCCCGGGTGCGGGTGTCGAGGAAGGTGGCGGGGGTGCCGAGCAGGAGTTCCACACCGAGATCGGCGCGCAGCACCGCTTCGGTGCGGAAGGCCGGCGTGGTCCCCTGTTCACCGGTCGCGTCGAGGAACTCCTTGGACAGCGGCGGCCGGTCGTACGGGAGATGCCGCTCGGCGCCGACGAGGGTGATCCGCCCGTCGAAGCCGTCCTTGCGGGCGGCCTCGACGGCGCGCAGCCCGGCCAGGGAGGCGCCGACGACGACCAGTCGGCGGGTGCCCATCAGGGCTCCAGCCGGAGCGCCTCGGTCGGGCAGCCGGCGATGGCCTCCTCGACATCGGCGAGGGTTCCCGTCGGCACGGTCTCGGTCTTGAGTACGAGCTCACCGTCGTCGTTCACTTCGAACACGTCGGGTGCCAGGGACTCGCAGATTCCCAGGCCCGTGCACTTGGTGCGGTCAACAATGATCTTCATCGGTGCTCCTTCACACTCCGGTCGGCTCGCCGCCGACGCCGACCGGGTAGTGCCGCTGGATCTGCTCGACGACGAGCTTGGCGGTCTCGGCGCAGGCCGTGGTGCCGCCGTTGGCGTACTCCTTAACGGCGTCGCCGACGTTCCAGAGGTTGGGAATGGGGGTGGTGTGGGGCAGGTCGAAGCCCGCCACCGCGCGTTGCGGGGGCCAGCCGTCGCGGGTGACGACGGTGGACAGGATGCGGGCCCCCTCGAAGCCCGGGATCTGGTCGCGGAGGTCGGCCATGAGCAGCTCGGTCTCGGCCGCCTCGTCGAAGTCGCCGACGGCGGGCTGAGGTACGGCTGTTCCCACGTAGAGGTGCCAGCCTTCCGGCGCCATCTCCGGGCAGGTCGCGGTGAAGTTGGCGACGTAGCACATGCGGCGGGTCTTGGCGAAACTGAGCAGGCCCGGTGAAGTGACCAGCGGTTCCCGGCTGGCGAAGTTGACCGAGATCATCGCGCAGGGACGGTCGCCGCCGCGTACCGATGTCAGGTACTCCGCGGGGAAGTGCTGCTCACCGACCAGGCCCACGGTGGCGGCCGGGCCGGTGTCGCTCACCGCGAACCGGCAGGCGACCTCGGTGTCCCGGCCGTCGCGGGCGATGAGCGCACCGGTGACCCGGCCCGCGTCCACCGTCAGTTTCCGCACCTCGCTGTCCAGCCACACCTCACCGCCGCCCGCAGTGATCACATCGGCGAGTGCCTGCCAGATCCCGATGGTGCCGTCGGGGCAGAAGCCGAACTTCTTGAAGGCGCTCTTGCGGGTGAAGTAGGTGAGGAAGACCCGGGCGGGCAGTTCCTCCGAGCCGACCGCGAAGACCGATCCGCACATGTTGCGGAAGACTCCGTGCACCGACTCGTTCTTGGTGTAGCGGCGGATCCAGTCGGCGGTGGACAGTTCGGTGTCCGGCAGACCGCTGTCCTCACGGGCGGCGCCGATACCGTTGAGCAGCTTGGCGCCGTGGCGGGTCAGCTTGGACAGCAGCATGCCCCAGCCGCCGCCGGTGATGTCGGCGTCCTTGCCGCCGATGCGGTAGAGGATCGGCGGATTGGCCCGGCGGACGTCGAACTTGGCGCCGACCTCCTCGAAGGTCTCCTGGGTGATGCCGCCGACCTCGATGACGATGGCGCCGTTGTTGACCTTGAAACCGTCGATCTCGTGCGTCGACGCCCGGCCGCCCACGCGGTCGAGACGTTCCACCACGAGGGTGCGGTAACCGAGATGGGTCAGGCGGGCCGCGGCGAACAGGCCGCCCGCACCGGCGCCGACGACGAGGGCGTCGAAGGGTTTCACGATGGTGTCTCCTGTCCGGGCTCTCAGCCCAGTGGGTTGGTGCCGAGGGCGGAGGCGTCCATGTCCGTGATGTCGGGCCAGCGGTCGGCGACGTCCTGGAGGGTCGGGGTGCCCGGGAAGGTCGCGCCCTTGGAGGCGAACTGCGCCACCCGCTGGACCCGGCCGCCGCCGGCGACCAGCACCGTGCCGGTGTCGGTGCATTCGTCGGTCAGCAGATGGGCGACGACGGGCGCCACGAACTCGGCCGGAAGCCTCTCCAGCAGCTCGGCCGGGGCGACGTCCTCGCTCATGCGGGTCCTGGCCAGCGGTGCGACGGCGTTGGCCAGGATGTTGTACTTGCGTCCCTCGACGGCGAGCGTGTTGACCAGACCGACCAGACCGAGCTTGGCGGCGCCGTAATTGGCCTGCCCGAAGTTGCCGTACAGCCCGGAGGTGGAGGTCGCCATGACGACCCTGCCGTGTCCCTGCTCCCGGAAGTGCGGCCAGGCGGCCCTGGTGACGTGGAAGCCTCCGAAGAGGTGTACCTGAAGTACGGCTTCCCACTGGTCCGCCGTCATCTTCACGAAGGAGCTGTCGCGCAGGATGCCGGCGTTGTTCACCACGCCGTGCACGGCTCCGTACTCCTTCAGCGCGGTGCCGATCACACCCGCGGCGCCCTCCTCGGTGGCCACGCTGTCGTGGTTGGCGACCGCCTGTCCGCCCGCGGCGCGGATCTCCTCGACCACCGCGTCGGCCATCGCGTTGCCGGATCCTGTGCCGTCCCGCGCGCCGCCGAGGTCGTTGACGACGACCCGGGCGCCGTGCCGGGCCAGCAGCAGCGCGTACTCGCGCCCGAGTCCGCCGCCCGCGCCGGTCACCACGACGACCCGGTCCTGTACTCCTGACATATGTGCGCTCCTCGTTGTCATGGGTAGGGGTTCAGTACGAATTCGGCAGGTTCAGGCTGTGCTGGGCCACGAAGTTGAGGACCATCTCCCGGCTGACCGGCGCCGTGCGCAGCATGCGGGCGACGAACCACAGATCGGCCAGCCCGTACTCGCGCGACAGGCCGTTGCCGCCGTGGGTCTGGATCGCCTGGTCGAGCGCCTTGAGCGACGCGTCGGCCGCGGCGAACTTCGCGATGTTGGCCGCTGTCGCGGCGTTCTCGCCGGCGTCGAACATCTCCGCGCTCCGGGCCGTGGCGAGCCGGGCGAGTTCCACCCCGATATGCGCTTCGGCGAGGGGGTGGGCGATGCCCTGGTGGGCTCCGATCGGAGTCGACCAGACCTTGCGCCCGGCGGCGTAGTCGCGGGCCTTGGCCACCGCGTAGCGGCCGATGCCGTTGCTGAGCGCGGAGGCGGTGATGCGCTCGGGGTTGAGGCCGGCGAAGACCTGCCGCAGCCCCTTCCCCCACTCCCCTACGAGGGCGTCACGCTCCACCCGTACGTTGTCGAGGAAGAGGGTGAACTGCTTGTCGGGGCAGACCAGTTCGGTCTCGATCGGATGGAAGTGCAGGCCGGGTGCGTCGACGGGCACGACGAAGAGCGACAGCGGGGATGATCCGGAGGAGGATGGTGGCAGGTCACCGTCCCTGGTGACCACCAGCACCGCGTCCGCCTCGTCCAGAGCGGAGATGTAGTACTTGGCGCCCGAGATGAGCCACCCCGCCCCGTCGTCGGAGCGGGCTGTGGTGGTGATCGCGTGGCTGTTGGAGCCGGCGTCCGGCTCGGTGAGGGCGAACGCCATCTTCCGGCGGCCGGAGGCGAGGTCCGGTAGCCAGGCGCCCTTCATCTCCGGGGTGGCGTGGGCGGCGAGGATCGAACCGCAGATGGCCGGCGAGATGACGGCGCTGAGCAGCGGCATTCCGTGGGCCGACAGCTCCTCCAGCACCACGACGAGTTCCGCGAGGCCCGCTCCCCCGCCGCCGTACTCCTCGGGGAGGTGGACGCCGAGCAGCCCGGCTTCGCCGAGTTCTTCCCACAACTCCCGCACGCCGCCGTTGTTCCGGGCGCGTTCGGCGTAGTACGCGTGCCCGTAGCGGGCGGCGATCTTGGCGGTGCTCTCCCGGATCATCCGGTGGTCGTCGCTGTCCGTGACGAATGCGGACATCCCCACTTTCCCTACCTTCCCTCGAATGTCGGCTGGCGCTTTGCGATGAAGGCGGCGACGGCCGCCGAGGCGTCCGACGTCGCGGCGGTGCGCGCGATCCCGTCCGACTCGGCGGTCAACTGCTCGGACAACGTGGCGGACCACGAGTCGCGCAGCAGCCGGCGGATCTCGCCGTAGGCCCGGGTGGGGCCGTCGGCCAGCCTCCGGGCGACGGCGACGGCCTCGTCGGCCAGTGCGTCGGCCGGCAGCACGCGGGTCACCAGGCCCCATTCGGCGGCTTCCTGGGCGTCCAGCACCCGCTGCTCGATGTAGAACTCGACGGCGCGGCGTGGCCCGACGAGCCGGGGCAGGAACCAGGAGTTGCCGCCGTCGCCGGACAGGCCCAGGGCCGTGAACCCGGAGGCGAACTTGGTGCCCTCGGCGGCCAGCACGATGTCCGCGCAGTACAGCAGGCCGAGCCCGCCGCCGGCGGCGGCACCGTGCGCGGCGCAGACGATCGGCGCGTCGAGCCGGCTGAGGATGCGCATCGCCTCGTGGTACGGCGAGGTCATCCGGCGCAGCTTCGTGGGCAGCCCGGCGGCGGTGCTCTGAGCGAAGACGGAGATGTCGCCGCCCACGGTGAAGGCGGGGCCGTTGCCCGTGATCAGCACCGCCCGCACGCCCGGGTCGGCGGCCAGACGCTGGGCCACCTCGTACAGGTCGGCGGCCATGACCTCGTCGAGGGCGTTGCGGGTGTGCGGGCGGTCGAGCCGGATCTCGGCCAGCCCGTCACTGACGCGGAAGTCGATGGTCGTCAGACCCTGGGCGGACCCCAGGGCCGTGGTCCAGCGTGCACTGTCCGTCAGCTGGACGAGTGCGGTGATCCGCTCCTCGTCGAAGCGCAGGAGGTGGAAGAACTCCGCGTCGAGCTTGCCTCCGCCCTCCCGGGCCTCGCCGACGTACCTGCCCAGGACCAGCACCTGTCCGTCGTCCAGGTGGCGGTACTCGGCCGGTTCCGCCCGAGCGTCGTAGCTCCTGGCGATGCCGCCCCAGAACTTCCGGCGCATGGCGTCCGGCCCGGTGTACGTCCCCCCAAGGCCCATCGGAAGCCCTTCGGTGGTACGGCCCTCGAACCCGGGGTGCAGGATCTCGTCCAGTCGCTTTCGGTCACCGCGGGCCAGCGCCCGGTAGAGCCCGGCCGCTATCGCTTCCTTCTCGTCACGTTGCACGCTGACAGCCTCCACATCTCATTAATCTAATATAGATAAAATTCTGAGGACGGGTCAACGCCCCCGGCGGACGAATCACTCACCCGAGGGTGGGGCCTCACCCGAGGTCGGGCCCCACCACCGAAACAAACGAGACGCACCCGCCCGGCCGGCCGCCCAGGTTGTGGGTGAGGCCGAGAGCGGGGTCGGCGAGCTGGCGCTCGCCCGCTTCGGCCCGGAACTGCAGCCAGCACTCGTAGAGCATCCGCAGCCCGCTCGCGCCGACCGGATGGCCGAAGGACTTCAGCCCGCCGTCCGGGTTCACCGGCAGCCGGCCGTCGAGCTGGAAGGCGCCGTCCAGGACGTCCTTCCATGCCTGGCCGCGCTCGGCGAACCCAAGGTCCTCCATCAGCACCACCTCGGTCGGCGTGAAGCAGTCGTGCACCTCGGCGAGCGAGATCTGGCTGCGCGGGTCACTGATCCCCGCCTGCCGGTAGGCGTCGGCGGCGGCGCGGACCACCTCCGGGAAGGTGGTGTAGTCGTAGCCGGGATCCATAGCGCCCCGGGCCGGTCCCGCGACCAAAGACAGGCCCTTCACATACATGGGCCGGTCGGTGTACCGGAGGGCGTCCTCGGCCCGGACGATCAGCGCGCAGGCGGCGCCGTCGGAGACCCCCGAGCAGTCGAAGACCCCGAGCCGGCCCGCGACGAGAGGCGCCCGCTCGATCTTCTCCTTCGAGACCACCGAACGGAACTGCGCCTTGGGGTTGAGGGCCCCGTTGGCGTGGTTCTTCCACGCGACGTGCGTCATCGCCTCCCGCATCGCGGCCGGATCGACCCCGTACCTGTCGCAGTACGCCGGATCGAGCAGGGAAAAGGCGGCCGGCGCGGTCAGTGACTGTTCGGGAGCGGTGCCGTCGCCCGGCGGGTCGCTGCGCAGCAGCCCGGAGAAGCCGGAGTCCTTGAGCTTCTCCACGCCGACCGCCATCACCCGGTCGTACGCTCCCGAGGCGACCGCGTAGCAGGCGTTGCGGAAGGCCTCGGAGCCGGTGGCGCAGTAGTTCTCCACCCGGGTGACGGGCTTGTAGTCCAGGGACAGCGGACGGCTCAGCGTCATCCCGGACTGCCCGGAACCGAGGGTGCCCAGCCAGTACGCGTCCACGTCCTCGGCGGCCAGAGCCGGGGTCGCCGCGAAACACTCCCGGGTGGCGTTGAGCAGGAGGTCGTCGGCCGAACGGTCCCAGTGCTCGCCGAAGCGGGTGCATCCCATGCCGACGACCGCCACCCGGTCGCGGATGCCGTTGCTGCTCATGCCGTGCTCCCGTCCACGCTTGCCTCTTGGGTCGTACGGGCCTTCCAGAAGTAGTTGTGCACTCCCTGGGCGGTGTGGAGCCGCCGGAAGACCGGCTCGACCCGGGTTCCGACGGTCAGCCGGTCGGCCGCCCCGTCAGCGATCTCCAGCGTGCAGCGACCGCCGCCGTCGAAGTCGACCACCGCGTCGATCAGCGGGGGCGAGGGCGAGTACGCGAGCCGGTCGACGGTGTACGTCGCCACCGTGCCGCGTGCTCCGGCCAGCGGCACGGGCGTCATCGCGTCCACCGCCCCACACTCCTTGCACACCCGGGTGGGCGGCATGTGGACGAAGGCGCACCGGTCACACCTGCTGCCGGTGAAGGCGAACTTCCACCTTTCCCCCCGCGCCGACGGCGGAGCCGCCGGACGTTCGGGCTCAGGGCGGCGCGGTGGCTCACGGTCCAGCCACCCGCGCCAGGTCAGGTACGTCGTGTACGAGACGTCCCGGCCGCCGACGAGCTGATGGGTGACGGGTTCGGGCTGCCGGGCGACGAGCACGCGGTCGGTCGTCCGCAGCAGTACGGCATCGCAGCCGTCCACCGCCGAGAGCAGCAGGATCGTCTCGCCGGCTCCCGCGCGGTCGAGCGCGTCGGCCAGGGCGAGGCCCGCGTCGGCGGTGCCGGCGTGGCCTATGGGTGAGCCGCCCGCGGAAAGATGCGCGGTGAACAGCTTCGTGGCGCGCTTACGGACCGCCGAGTTGGGTGAGACCAGGACGACGTGGTCGGCCTGCCCGGCGCCTGCGGCCTTCAGGGCGCGCTGCCCGGCGTCCTCGATCAGCGGCAGATAGCGCTCCAGGCCGAACCGTTCCTCCCACTGCTCGCCGGCCCGGTTCTCCGGAACCCGCCAGCGGTCCAGGAACTCGGAGGTCGCCGAGGTGTGAGCAAGTATCTCGGCCACCGCCGATCCCGCGTCGCCGAAGAGGAAGGCGGCCGCCCCGTCTCCCCCGTCCCGCTCGTCCGCCGAGCCGGGCCGGCCGGTGCGTACGTCGGACAGCACGGCGAGCCCGCCACCGCCCCAGGCGGCGCGCAGCGCGGCGATTCCGGAGCGTGCCGAGCCGGCCAGGTCCGCCGCGAAGGCGTCGTGCGGCAGGGCGAGCGCGGCGTGCAGGGCGGCGGCGTTCGTCTTGTCGAGGTAGGCGGGCGAGGTGGTCGCGAAGTACAGCGCGTCGGGCGCGCGGTGCCCGGGCAGGGCACGGCGGGCCGCTTCGACGCCCATGGTGGTGCTGTCCTCGTCGAAGGAGGCGGCGATCCGCGCCCCGCGCCCCGCGTTGATGCCCAGCGCGGTGCCCAGTTCCTCGCGCTGAAGGCGGTGTCGGGGGAGGTAGGCGGCGTAGGAGACGATGCCGTAGGGGCTCGGGCTCATGATGGTCACGCCGCCTCGAAGATCGCGGCCATGCCCTGGCCGCCGCCGATGCACATGGACTCCAGGGCATACCGGCCGTCCCGGCGCCGCAGTTCGTGCAGCATCGTGGCGAGGATGCGGACCCCGGTGGCGGCGATGGGGTGGCCGAGCGAGATGCCGGAGCCGTTGACGTTGAGCCGGTCGTCGTCCTCGTCGTACTTGAGTCCCCAGCCCTTCAGGACGGCCAGGACCTGGCAGGCGAACGCCTCGTTCAGCTCGACCAGGTCCAGGTCGTCGAAGCCGAGCCCGGTCCTGGCGAACAGCTTCGCGACCGCCGGGACCGGCCCGATGCCCATCATCGAGGGCTCGCAGCCGGCCGCCGCCCATCCGCGCAGGAAGCCGATCGGCTCCAGGCCGAGGGCGTCGAGCTTGTCCTCGGCGACCACCAGGCAGGCCGCCGCGGCGTCGTTCTGCTGACTGGAGTTGCCCGCGGTGACGGTGCCGCCCGGCATCAGCGTGCGCAGTCCAGCGAGGGTGTGCGGGGTGGAGTCGGGGCGGATGCCCTCGTCCCGCCCGAAGGAGAGGGGCTCGCCGCGTCGCTGGGGAACCTCGACCGGCACGACCTCGTCGGCGAAGCGTCCGGCTTCCCAGGCCGCGGCGGCGCGCCGGTGGCTGCGGGCCGCGTACGCGTCGGCTTCCTCTCGGGTGATCGCGTACCGCCCGGCGAGGTTCTCGGCGGTTTCGACCATGCCGCTGATCGGGCCGAACCGCTCCTGCGGCTGCGAGCGTTCGCGGCCGCGGTCGAGCCGGTCGTGGAGCTCTACGGAGCCGGAGCGGGTGCCCCAGCGGACGTTCGTGGAGTAGTGCTCGATGTTGCTCATGCTCTCCACGCCGCCCGCCAGCACCACATCGGCGGCGCCGGTCTGCACCATCATCGCCGCGGTGACCACGGCCTGCAGTCCGCCGCCGCAGCGCCGGTCGAGCTGGAAGCCGGGCAACGCGACCGGCAGTCCGGCGTTCAGGGCGGCCCAGCGTCCGATGCACGGGGCCTCGGAGTTGGCGTACGACTGGGCGAAGGAGACGTCCTCGATACGGTCCGGGTCGATGCCGGAGCGCTCCACCACCGCCCTGATGACGACGGACGCCAGGTCGTGCGCGGGGAGCGGGCGCAGCGTCCCGCCGAAGGCACCGACCGGGGTGCGCAGCGGCGCGACGATCGCGGCTCGGGGCATAGCGGTCATGCCGGGGCTCCTTGCTCTTCGAGCGCGGCTTCCAGCGCCGCACGGTGGTCTGGGTGGGCGATGGCGAGCATCCGTTCACGGCGTACGCGCAGGGGTTGTCCGCGCAGGTCGGCGACCCCGTACTCGGTGACGAACAGCCCCGCGTCGCTGCGTGAGGTGCTCACCGGACCGGACAGACGGGCCACCACGCGACTCGCGGGGCCGGCGGTGGAAGGCAGGGCGACGACGGGCAGGCCGCCCGGGGACCTGGCGGCCCCGCGAAGGAAGTCCCCTGCCCCGCCGACCGCTCCGACGTAACGCCCCCCGGCCAGTTCGGAGTTGACCTGTCCGGAGAGGTCGACCTCGATGGCCGAGTTGATGGCGACCAGCCGGTATTGCGCCGCCAGCGTCTGCGGGTCGTGGGTGTAGCCGGTGTCGCGCAGCTGGATCGCCGGGTTGCGGTGGGCGAACCGGAACAGCCGCCGGGTGCCCATCAGCAGTCCGCCGACCGCTCTGCCTCGGTCGAGCGTCTTTCGGGCGCCCGTGACGACGCCGGCCTCGATCAGGTCCATCGCCGCGTCGTTGATCAGACCTGAGTGGATGCCCAGGTCGCGGCGGTCGGTCAGCAGGCCGAGCACGGCCTCGGGGAGCGCGCCGACGCCGAACTGGAGCGTGGCGCCGTCGTCCACCAGGCCCGCCACCCGGGCCGCGACGCGTGCGGTGACGCCGTCCGGCGTGCCGGGCCGCAGTTCGGCGGGCGGGCGTGAGGTGCGGACCACCACGTCGAGATCGGACGCACCGAGTGTACGGGGGCCGTACGTGTACGGGACCTGGTCGTTCACCTCGGCGATCACCACCCGGGCGGTACGCAGGGCCGCCCCCAGGTAGTCGTCGGCCAGGCCCGGGCTGTAACGGCCGTCGCCGCCGGACGGCGGGAGCTGGACGAGCACGACGTCCGCGCGCAGAGGGCCCGCACCGAGCAGACCGGGGAGGCTGGAGTAGGGCGCGGGCAGCACATCCAGCAGCCCTGCCCGGTGCAGGGCCCGGTTGCCGCCGCTGCCGATGTAGGAGACGAAGGACACCAGGTCGGCGTGGTCCGGGCGGACGGTGTCGGTCGCCGGGATGCCGAGGAAGCACCTGAAGTGCCCGATGTCGGCGCGCTGTTGCATCAGCCGCTCGGTCAGGGTCTGTGGCTCGGCGCATGCCTGGCCCCAGACGACGGTGTCGCCCTCCCGTATGTACCGGGAGAGGTCGAGCGCGTCGGGTGTGACGTCGTCCATGTCCCTGCCCGTCAACTGCCCGCGTCGTCGCGCCAGCGGTGCGCCGACGGATCCAGCAGCCGGCGCAGATCTCCGTCGGGGAGCCACACGAGGGTCTCAAGTTCGAGCGCGTCCAGATACCGGACCCGTCCGGTGCGCAGGTCCTCCAGCCGCAGCCGGGGGCCGTTGGCCGCAGTGTCGATGCTCACCGCGACCTCGGCGAATTCGCTGCCTACGGTCCCGGTCAGGGGCTTGGTCCCGCTCTCGGTCTCGATTCCAGTGTCAGTCTCGGTCTCGGTCATCTGTACGGTCCTCAGATCAGGAAGGCCAGGGTGGGCAGCGCCCGGTCGTGGTTGACCAGGACGACCTTCTTGTACGCCAGCCGGATCTGCTCGTCGACGACGCGCAGCCGGTATGTGGTGCGGCCCGCCCAGGTCTCGTTGCCGCGCTCGCGGGACTCGACCAGGACGAAGTTGGCGGCGACCGTGATGTCGCCCGGCTCGCCGGCCCCGTCGGCGTCATCGGCGTCGTCCAGGATCTCCACGTTGGAGATGATCCGGCGGAGGTTCGACGGTGGTGACTGCGAATAGCGCTTCCCGGTCCTGAGCTGCTTCAGGCGGGTGGAGATGCGGCTGCGGTTGTCGCTGATCACCGACATCCGCGGTCCGGGGGCGGCGTCCGGGTCGCTCGCGGGCACCCAGTAGAGGGCGTCCTCGGTCCACAGTGCTTCCCACGCGTCGTAGTCGTGCTCGTCCGCGTAGCGCGCCTCTCGGTACAGGAACTGCTCGACCTGGCGCAGGTCCAGTGCTGTCGCGGTGGCTGGTGCGGTCACTTCTCCGCCTCCATCAGGTTCCGGTAGTGCGACCAGAAGCCGCGCATCCCTGTCTCGTCGGTCGCGGTGCCGATGCGGAAGCCGTTCTCGTCGGTCCGCTCCCGCTCCACGCCCCGGCGGATGTCGACCCATTCCGGGTCGCGCAGGGCAACGCCGCGCTGGTTGCGTTCGTACATCTCGGTGTCGTCGGCGAGCAGCATCCCGGCCGGGCCCACGGAGCCGACGCACTGCGACACCATCCGCCGGTTCAGTTCGGGTGCGCCCTTGAACTGGACGGCGGTGGAGTGCTGGACACACTCACCGACCGACAGTGGCTGGATGACGAAGAGCTGGATCTCGGCGATGAACAGGTTGGGGAAGATCATCACGTGCGGGGATCCCTCGATGAGGATGTCCTCGGCGGCCGGTCCGTGCAGCTCCCGCATGCGTGCCACATAGTCGGGGACCTTGGCCTCGGTGGTGCCGAACCAGCGCATGGGCTCGGCGAAACGACGGAACTCGGGCCGCAGGTCGTTCTCGCTGTGGCCGCCGCCCAGATCGCGGGTCACGGCGGTGGAGTTGTCGCTGTACAGAGCGCCGATCGGGCTGCCGGTGACGCTGAAGATCGAGCCGTGCACGAACTGCGGGTGGTAGCCGTCCGTCTCGTTCTCCGCCAGCAGCTTCCAGTTGGCGCGGGTGCGGTGCTTGAGAAAGCCGGCCGTCAGTTCGACCTCGCCCTCGGGCGAGAGCCGTGCGAGCCGGTCCAGTTCCCCGGTGGCGGCGCCCAGGTGTTCGGCGAGCGTCGGCCCGTCGGGGGCGAAGCTGCCGAAGACGAAGCCCTGGTGGGATGCCACCCTGGGCACCCGCCCGAGCCCGAGTTCGACCTTTCCCTTGCCGCCGTACCCCTTGTTGTACGGGTAGCCGAGCAGCTCACCGTTGTTGCGGTAGGTCCAGCCGTGGTAGGGGCAACGGAAGGAGTTGGAGTTGCCGCTCGGCGCGTCGCACACCAGGTTGGCCCGGTGGGCGCAGCGGTTGAGCAGCAGGTGCACCTCACCGTCGCGGTCGCGGGTCATGATGACGTCCTGCGGACCGATGCTCTTGCGCACGTAGTCACCCGATTCGGGCACCTCGCTGACGTGCCCGACGTACACCCAGGTGCGGTACCAGATGCGTTCCAGTTCCTCGGCGAAGATCTCCGGGTCGGTGTACATCGAACCGTGCACCCTTGTCGGCTGGATCAGCCGCTCGTACTTGCCTACTTGCTCGTGTGCCGTCTCCGGCAGCGTGGCAGTCATCTCCGCCGTCCTCCAAGCGCTTCTGGGCGTACCGCACCAGCCGGAACCGCGCATCGTGCCGGCGGGTGTGGTGGGCAGCTCGACCGTCCGCGAGCCGGACGGGCCGGTCGGTCGTGTCACTGTGGCCGATGACCCGTCCGTCGTTGATCACGACGGGACGGGCCGCCGTACCTCGCGGCTTAGGCGATCGAGCTGTTTTTTAATTGACTTTAGATTAAGCGATCCAGGGTCGGATCGGCAACCGATACGAGCGGATGAGTTGCGCGCCTCGCGAAGCGGGCTCAGTCGAGATCGCGCAGTGTCCCGGCGGTGACGGCGTCGCGGAGTTTGAACTTGCGTACCTTGCCGGCCGGGGTGACCGGCATCTCGTCGGCGACGTACCAGTGTTGCGGGACCTTGTACTTGGCGAGGCGAGCGCGGCAGTGCTCCACCAGGGCGTCGCGCAGCCCGGCGGGCTGCTCTCCCGCGAGCCGGACAACGGCGGCGACCGCCTCGCCCATCTTCGCGTCCGGCACCGCGACGACGGCCGCTTCCAGCACGGCCTCGTGCCCCAGCAGACAGGTCTCGATCTCCACCGGCGCGATGTTCTCGCCACCGCGGATGATCAGCTCCTTGAGCCGCCCGGTGACGGTGATCACGCCGCGCGCGTCCATGGCTCCGAGGTCACCGGTATGCACCCAGCCTCCGGAGTCGACCGTGCGCGCGGTCGACTCCGGGTCGTGCAGGTACTCAATCATCTGCTGGTAGCCCCGTGCACAGATCTCCCCGGGTGTGCCCAGTGGCTGCACCGCACCGGTGATCGGATCGACGATCTTGCACTCCACCTGCGGCAACGGCCGGCCCACCGTGTCCGTGAGGTCCTCAGGGCTGTCCGAACGCCCGGTGGCCGTCAGCGTCGGCCCCAGCTCCGTCTGGCCGTACAGGATGTGCACCGAGGCTCCGAACAGCTGCCGGGTCGCCTCGACCAACGCGGCGGGCACGTTCGCCCCGCCAACCACGACGGTGCGCAGCGCGGGCGCCGTACCACCGGCGTCGCGGGCGGCCTCGACCAGTGCGCCCAGCATCGCGGGGACGCAGAACAGGGCGGTGGCCTGTTCCTTCTCCATCAGTTCCAGTACGGGGGCGGGCCGGAAATGTTCGACGAGTACCACGCAGCCGCCCAGCCACAACGATCCGAGGGTGGCCACCACGCACCCGGCCGTGTGGAACATGGGCAGCGGGTTGACCTGCACCGCGCCCGGCTCGGCCTGCGCCCTCTCCGCGGACAGCTTCGCGACGTTGACGAGGGACCGGTGGCGCAGCAGTACTCCTTTGGGCAGGCCGGTGGTACCCGAGGTGTACTGCAGCATCACCGGTGCGTCGGCGTCCTGGAGGACGGCCGTGGCGGGCGGGTCCGCCGACTCGGCCAGCCAGCGGTCACGTGCGGAGAGCGAGACGACCTCGCGCAGCGCGGGGCACCGGGACCGGACGGAGGCCGCGACGGCCGCGAGGTCGTAGTCGCGGCTGACGTCGGCGTGCAGGAGCATCGCGGCGCCCGAGTGGTTGACGGCGTAGACCAGTTCGTCGGCGCGGAGCACCGGGTTGAGCGCGACGAGGGTCATCCCGGCCAGCGCGGCGCCGTACTGGATGACCGGCCACTCGATGACGTTCGGCGCCCACAGGGCGATGAACTCCCCGGGCTCGGCCAGTCGCAGCAGGGCGGTGGCCACCCGCCGGGCCTCGGTGTACAGGTCCTGGTAGGTCAGCCGGCGCTGCTCACCGGTGCCGTGCGCGGTGCCGACCAGGGCGGGGGCGTTGCCCTGGGTCCTGGCACGTTCGGCGAGCAGCGAACCGACGGTGTACTCCACCAGGGGCACGCTGTCGTCTCTTGGCCACTGTGATGTGGTGAGCGGCTCTCTCATTTTCAGCATCCCTTGAATACGGGCCGGCGTCGCTCGTGGAAGGCGGCAACACCTTCTGCGAAGTCCGCCGAGTCGAACAGACGGGTCTGGTGCTCGACCTCGCGGTCGAGTGCCGCGCGCGGATCGCCTGCCTGGCAGGCGCCGAGCATCATCTTGATCGCGGACAGTGCGAGCGGTGGGCCCTCGGCGATCCGTTCGGCATCGGCCAGCGCCCAGTCCAAGGCGCTCCCCGGCTCGACCAGTTCGTCGGCGAGCCCGAGAGCGAGGGCTTGTGGGCCCTGGATCCGGCGGGGCAGCAACAGCAGCTGACGGGCCGTCGCGAGTCCGGTTCTGGCCGGCAGCGATATCGATATCCCCATGTCACCGGCGAGTCCCACGCCGGTGAACGCCGTGTTGAAGGACGCGTCGGACGCGGCCACGACCCGGTCGCAGGCCAGCGCGAGCGCCGCCCCGGCGCCGTACGCGAAGCCCTCGACCGCCGCCACGACCGGTGTGGGGCCGTCCCACACGGCCCGGATCACCCGCTGGGCGGCCCGCGCCCTGGGGCGGCTCTCCTCCGGGCCCTGTCGGCGCATGGTGGAGACGTCACCGCCGGAGCAGAAGGTGCCGCCGGCGCCGGTCAGCACGATCGCGCGTACGGAGGTGTCGGCCATCGCGGCTTCCAGCTTCTCCGCGAGCACCACCCGCAGGGCCAGATCGATGGCGTTGCGTTTGTCCGGCCGGTTCAGGGTCAGCACGCGGACCGGGCCGTAATCCTGGAGCAGAACGATGTCCGCGTCGTTGCCCTGGCTGTCCTTGCTCATCGCGTCCCCCTCACCGGCCCGTGAAGATCGGCGGCCTGCGTTCGAGCACCGCCGCCAGCCCTTCCCTGGAATCGGCGGTGCCGGAGAGTTCGGCGACCGTACGGGCCTCCTCGGACAGCCGTTCCGGCACACCGGCGCCGACGCCGCTCCACAGCAGCCGCTTGGTCGCCGCCAGCGCGAGAGGGGCACCCGCGGCGAGGTCGCGGGCGAACGCGAGGGCGTCGTCGAGCAGCCGTTCGTCCGGTACGACCCTGGTGAGCAGCCCCGCGTCCAGCGCCTCGGCGGCGGTCAGGGTGGGGTTGGTCAGCAGGATCTCCATCGCCTTGCGCAGGCCCACGAGCTGGGTCAGCGTCACCGACACGCCGGCGTCGGGGGCCATGCCGACCCGTACCGCGCCCGACATGAACTTCGCCGACTCGGCCGCGATGACGAAGTCGGCCGAGCAGACGAGCCCGAAGCCGCCCCCGCCGGCCGCGAAGCCGTGCACCGCTGCGATGACCGGGGCCTGCAGGTGGAGGAGCGCGGAGGCGGCGATCTGGAGCCAGGAGGTCGCCTCCCGAAGATAGTCCGGAAGGTCTTCGCCCTTGGCGGCGAAGGTGTGGACGTCGCCGCCCGCGCAGAAGTGCCGGCCCTCTCCGGTGATCAGCACCACGCGCACGCCGGGTTCGGCGTGGCAGCGCATGACGGCCGCGTGGAGCGCCTGGAGGAACGGTACGTCCAGGCCGTTGGACGCCTCGGGGCGGTTGAGCCGCAGTCGTGCGACGCCGTCGGCGTCCAGGTCCAGGAGCACCGGCCCGGAGTCGATCAGTTTGTCCGTCATCTCAGTTGCCTTTCGTGACTTTGGCCGTGAAGGTGGTGATCCCGGCGCCCGCCGCCGCCCCGGCGATGTGGGCCAGTACCGCGGCGCGCTCCAGGGCGAGACCGTCCTCCAGCGGCAGCCGCAGCCCTTCGTGCACGAGGTGTTTGGCGGCAGAGAGCGCCTGCGGGTCCTTGCCGCCGAGCCGCTCGGCGAACTGTGCCACCGCCTCCTCGAACCCCTCGTCCGGCAGGCACCGGTAGGCCAGCCCCCAGTCGACGGCCTCGGCGGCGGTCAGCCGGTCTCCGGTGAGGATGTGCGCCAGGGCCCGCTGGCGCCCCACGAGGCGGGGCAGCCGCTGGGTGCTGCCGCCACCGGGAATCTGGCCGAAGTTCGTGTGTGTGTCGGAGATCGTGGCCCGTTCGTGCACCAGCGCGATGTCGCAGGACTGCATCAGTTCGAATCCGCCAGCCATCGCGTAGCCCTCGACCACCGCCACCACGGGGACGGGCAGGGTCGCGATCACCGCGCAGGCCCGGCCGAAGTTGTCGAAGAGCGGCGCCATGGCCGCCGGCCCCCGGGCCCGCAGCCGCTCCAGTTCTCTGAAGTCGCCGCCGACCGAGAAGTTGCCGCCCGCGCCGCGGATCAGGATGACCCGCGCCGAGGCGGCGAGTTCCGTCAGCGCGTCCCACAGTTGACGGCCGAGTTCGACCGTGATCGCGTTCATCGCCTCGGGACGGTCGAGCAGGATGTGGCCCACCGCACCGTCCGTGCGGGTTCGTACGACGTGTGCGACCTGGGTACTCACATCAATCGCCCGCCGCCCACTTCCAGTACCGCGCCGGTCATGTAACTCGACAGATCGGACGCGAGGAACAGGACGGCCCCGGCGACCTCCCTGGGCTGCCCCGCCCGCTTCATGGGGATGTCGGCCTCGCGTGCCGCGAAGACCTCCGGCGGCATCGCCTCGGTCATGGCGGTACGGATCAGGCCCGGCTGCACCGCGTTGACCCGGACCCCGCGGTGGGCGAGTTCCTTGGCCGCCGCCTTCGTCAGACCCACGATGCCCGCCTTGGCGGCGCTGTAGTTGGTCTGTCCGGGGTTGCCGGACTTCCCGGACAGCGAGGAGATGTTCACGATCGATCCTCGTCCGGCCTCGCGCATCACCGCCGACGCCGCCCGCACCCCGAGCCAGGTCCCCTTGAGGTGAACCCCGATCACGGCGTCGAAGTCCGCGGCGCTCATCCTGCGCAGCGAGGCATCGCGGGTGATCCCGGCGTTGTTCACCAGGATGTCCAGGCCTCCAAAGCGCTCGGCGGTGTACCGCACCGCGTTCTCGACCGACGCCTCGTCGGTGACGTCGCAGCCCAGCCCCAGCACGGAGTCCGCGTCGCCGCCGGCGATCTCCGCCGCGGCCTTCGCCGCCCGCTCGGCGTCCACATCTGCCAGGGTCACGCGCGCGCCGTGTTCGTGCAGAAGCCGGGCGATCTCCAGTCCGATCCCCTGGCCGGCGCCGGTCACGATCGCGGACCGGCCCGCCACCAGCCCGCCCATCAGCCGACGTACCGCACGACGGAGTCGACCACGCAGGCGGGCTTCGTGCCGCCCTCGATCTCGATGACGGTGGACAGCTTCAGCTGGACCGCGCCGTCGAGAGGAGTCACCTCGGCGATGCGGGATGTGGCCCGCAGCTTGGAGCCGACCGGCACGGGCGCCGGGAAGCGCACCTTGTCCAACCCGTAGTTGACCGCCATGCGGACGCCGTCGACACGGTAGATCTGCTGCAGGAACGCCGGCAGCAGGGACAGAGTGAGCAGACCGTGGGCGATGGTGGAGCCGAAGGGTCCCTGGGCGGCGCGCTCGGCGTCCACGTGGATCCACTGGTGGTCGCCGGTGGCGTCGGCGAACCGGTCGATCCGCTCCTGGTCCACCGCGACCCAGTCGCTGCTGCCGAGGCTCTCCCCCGCCGCGATGACGAGTTCGGGCAGGCCGTCGAAGATCTTCATGTTTCGCTCCGGGGCTGGTCAGAATTTTGAATCTAATCTAGATTCATAAATGTCGGGGGTCAACGGTTGTGAAGCGACCGAGGTGCGAGGGAGCGGAGAGAGCATGGATCTAGGACTCGGCGGCGCGCGGGTGCTGGTCACCGGCGGGGCCTCCAACATCGGCCGCGGAATCGTGCACGGCTTCGCTGCCGAGGGCGCGCGGGTGCTGATCTGCGACATCGACGGCGACCAGGCCGCGAAGGTGCGGGACGAAGCGCTGGCGCGCGGGGCGGCCGAGGCCGAGGTCGCCATAGCGGACCTGGCGGTCGAAGGGTCGGGCAGGGCCATGGTCGACCGGGTCGTCGAGGCGTGGGGCGGGATCGACGTACTGGTGAACAACGCGGGCCTGAGCCTGCCGGGGTTCATCGCCGAGGACACCGACCGCGACGGCTGGCGGCGCATGGTCGACGTCAACCTGTTCGGTGCCGTCGAGTGCACCCAGGGCGCCCTCGCCGCGATGCGGGGGGCGGGAAGCGGATCGATCGTGTTCATCTCCAGCGACGCGGCCTTCGGCGAGATACGGCAAGGGGTGTACGGAGCGACCAAGGCCGCACTGATCGCACTGGCCCGCACCGTCGCCCGGGAGCACGGCCGGCACGGCATCCGGTCGAACGTCGTCTGCCCCGGACTCGTGCTCCCCGAAAGCCCCGACGCGATCGGCACCCGCAGCCTGTGGGCGGTCGGCGGCCGTGACGCCGTCTTCGACGACCGGCAGATCGAGGCGGTGCGCAGGCAGATCCCGCTACGCCGGCTCACCACGGCCGAGGACGTCTCCGACGCCGTGGTCTGGGTCTCCTCGGAGCGCGCGGCCCGGCAGGTGACCGGCCAGGTCCTCTCGGTCAGCGGCGGCTACTCAATGCCGTAGGAGGCACTCTCTGTGGACACCACCAGCAACAACAACATGACGAAACCGGTACCGGAGGCGAAGTCGGCGGCCACCCGGGACCGTATCCTGGCCGCCGCGGCGCGGGTACTGAGCCTCAAGGGCTACGCCGCGACCCGGCTGTCGGACATCGCCGACCTCGCCGGAGTGCGTACGCCCGCCGTCTACTACTACTTCCCCTCCCGCGAAGTACTGATCACCGAGGTCATGGTGGTCGGCCAGCTGCGGCTGCGGGAGCACGTCGAGACCGAGCTGGCCGCACTGCCCGTCGGCACACCACCGATGGACCGGATCTGCGCCGCTGTGGAGGCACATCTCCAGGTGGAGCTGGATCTGTCGGACTTCGCCACCGCCGTCACCCGCAACAGCGGCCAGCTGCCCGACGAGGTACGCGCCCGGCTGCGCGAAGAGAGCGGCGCCTATCTCGCGCTGTGGCGGGATCTGCTGGCGACCGCGAAGGCCGCGGGAGCCATCAGGGACGGCCTGGACCTGCGTGTGGCTCGCATGCTGGTCATGGGCGCCCTCAACTGGACACCGGAGTGGTGGAACCCCCGCCAGGGTTCGCTGACCGGCGTCATCCGCACCGCTCAGAGCCTGGTGCGACACGGACTCGGCGCGCCCTGACCTTCGGGCCCGCCATCACCCACATCCCCTTCCCCATCACCCCACATCCCCTTCCACTGGAGGACCTCATGCCCGAGGCGTACATCATCGACGCGCTGCGCACCCCTGTCGGCCGGCGCGGTGGCGGCTTCGCCCAGACCCATCCGGCCGATCTCGGCGCCCACGTCATCCGTTCCGTGGTCCGCCGCGGCGACTTCGACCCGGCCGCGATCGACGACGTCATCTTCGGCTGCCTGGACCAAATCGGCTCACAGGCCGGCGACATCGCCCGTACCTGCGCGCTGGCCGCCGGACTGCCCGAGTCGGTGCCCGGTGTGACCATCGACCGGCAGTGCGGCTCGTCCCAGCAGGCGGTGCACTTCGCCGCGCAGGCCGTCATGTCCGGCACGGCCGATCTCATCGTGGCCGGCGGCGTGCAGAAAATGAGCCAGTTCCCGATCCTGTGCGCATTCGGCGCCGGTGAGCCCTACGGCGCCACCGACCCGTGGACCGGTTCCCAGGGCTGGCAGGAGCGCTACGGCGACCAGGAGATCTCCCAGTTCCGCGGCGCCGAGATGATCGCGGAGAAGTGGGGCCTTGAGCGGTCCGTGATGGAGGAGTTCGCTCTTGAGAGCCACCGGCGTGCCCTGACCGCCCAGAAGGAGGGCCGCTTCGACGCCGAAATCATCCCGTTCGACAAAGTCACGGCCGACGAGGGCCCACGTCCCGACACCACCCGGGAGAAGATGGCGGGGCTCAAGACGCTGATTCCCGGCGGGCGCTTGACCGCCGCGGTGTCCAGTCAGATCTCCGACGCGTCCTCCGCGATGCTCATCGCCTCCGAGCAGGCCGTACGCACGCACGGGTTCACACCCCGAGCGCGTATCCACCACCTGTCGGTGCGCGGCGCCGACCCCGTGATGATGCTGGCCGCCCCCATCCCCGCCACCGAGCACGCCCTGAAGAAGGCCGGACTCACGATCGACGACATCGATCTGGTCGAGATCAACGAGGCCTTCGCCTCGGTCGTCCTCGCCTGGCAGGCCGACATCGGCGCCGACCCGGCCCGGGTCAACGTCAACGGCGGCGCCATCGCGCTCGGCCACCCGCTCGGCGCCACCGGCACCCGGCTGATGACCACCCTGCTGAACGAACTGGAACGCACCGGCGGCCGCTACGGCCTGCAGACCATGTGCGAGGGCGGCGGCCAGGCCAACGTCACCATCATCGAGAGGCTCGGCTGACCCCATGCGCAGGGATCTGTACACCGAAGACCACGAGCAGTACCGCGAGACCGTCCGCGAGTTCCTCGCCCGCGAGGTCGTCCCCCACCACGATCGGTGGGAGTCCGAACGATGGATCGACCGCAAGGTCCTCGCCACGGCCGCGCAGCAGGGAATCTACGGCCTGCAGATCGGTGAAGAATACGGCGGCGCCGCCGAGAGCGACTACCGCTACCGCATGGTCGTCTGCGAGGAGGTCGCCCGCGTCCACGCGCTGTCCTTCGGTCTCACCGTCGCCCTGCAGGACGACCTGGTGCTGCACTACCTGCTGGATCTGACCAATGACGAGCAGAAGCGACGCTGGCTGCCCGGTTTCGGCTCCGGTCACGTCATCGGCGCACTTGCGATGACCGAACCGGGAACCGGCAGCGACCTGCGCGGTATCCGTACCTCGGCCCGCAGGGACGGCGACGACTGGATCCTGAACGGCCAGAAGACCTTCATCTCCAGCGGAATGACGGCGGACCTGGTGATCGTCGCCGCACGCACGGACCCCGACGCCGGGTCGCGCGGTTTCAGCCTCCTGGTGGTCGAGCGGGACATGCCGGGCTTCACCCGTGGCCGCAAGTTGGACAAGATCGGACTCCCCGCTCAGGACACCGCCGAGCTCTACTTCGAGGACGTACGCGTGCCGGCCGCCAACGTGCTCGGCGCCCCGGGCACGGGCCTGCAGCAGCTCATGAGCCATCTACCCAGGGAACGGCTCGGAGTGACCGCCATGGCGATCGCCACCAGCCGGGCGATCTTCGACCTCACCCGCGACTACTGCTTCGAGCGCCGGGCATTCGGCAAACCCATCGGCGACTTCCAGCACATCCGCTTCGAACTCGCCGAGATGGCCACCGAGATCGACGTGGCGGAGGCCTACGTCGACCGCTCGGTGCACGCCTACAACGCGGGCCAGCTGACCCCGGTGGACGCGGCCAAGGGCAAGTGGTTCGTGAGCGAGCTACAGAAGCGGGTCGTCGACCGATGTCTGCAACTGCACGGCGGCTACGGCTACATGACGGAGTACCCGGTCGGCCGGGCATACGTCGACACAAGGATCCAGACGATCTACGGCGGCACCACCGAGATCATGAAGGATCTCATCGGACGTGACCTGGCATCGAAGGGCCGCACCTGACGGTCTGCGCCCGGGCATGCGGCGAGATGCCCGGGACGGGATCGAGGGCACTGCAACCACGGCCTCGTCGAGACCGGCCGGGTGAAGGGATCACCTCAAGCAATGTCACGGTCCCTTCACCCGCCGCCGACGGCGATCACGGGCCTTCACCGGCCTTGCCACGATCGTGATCGGCGCCCTCCGGAAATGCCCGGGGCGACGCAACCGGATGACCCCCGCTGGGTGAAGAACGACGAACCGGACGCCGGCGGGAAGCGGGTGGCGGATCTGGACACCTCGGGGCGGCGACTCCCCCACCTGCTTCGCACGCGGGGCCTGCACCAGACCAGGAATGAGTTGCCCTACGTGCCGGAAGCGGACGCCGCAGGCATCATGCGCTACGCACCTACCGCCAGTGTGCCTGGGCCGCCGGCCGCCGTACCGACTCCCGGTGGGACCTGGCAGCACGTGTAACTGTGGCGCCCGGTCAACTCTTCGCACTGCCCGGCGCCATGCCGACCGTATCTGCCGCCGAGATGCCGATCGACTACCTCACTGGCCACTTCGCGCTCACCCGGCGCGCAGAGCCGAGGCCGACGAGGCAGTGCTGATACATGGTGCCGACGTCATCGGCAGCGCGGCTCCGCACCCGCGCCGCGCCTGGGTTTGCGCGGCATCGCGGGGGTGAGTGGACCTCGCAAGACGGAGGCCGCGCGGACCGCCGCGTGCCGACCTGGTGGTACAGATTGACGGCTGGCTCGCCGGTCCGCGAGCATGTCGGCAGCCGGGGCGCAGACATCATGCCCTACTCACGGGGATCGGTTCGCTGACTCCCTGCGCACCCTCGCCGTGTGTGCCGCGCTAGAGCCCGCCTACGGACATCGCGCAACTCAAGACGCTGGTCGCAGTGGCGGAGGTGTGGGCGGCGTGACGTGCGCCGCCGAGCTGCTGCACTTCGTCCGGTCCGCCGTCGCCAGGCAGATCCACACCCTGAGGGACGAGCTGGGCACCGCCTTCTTCGAGCGCGCCCGACACGGCGTGCGGCCCAAGAAGCACTCGGCGTCATCATTGCCGGTCTCCGAGAAAGCACCACCGACCTGTTCTCAGGCTCCGGAGATCCGGTGCGTCGCACCCTTCCAGAACTGGTCGCGGACCTGGCGGCGCAGGATCTTGCCCAGTCCCGACTTGGGGAGCGAGTCGACGACCTCAACGCTGGTCACCTTCTTGGTGGGACCCACCATCCGCCTGCTCTCGGCGATGATCTCCTCCTCAGTCAGCGAGCAGTCCGGATCGAGCACCACGAACGCGCGGGGAGTCTCCCCCCACTTCTCGTGCGGGACGCCGATCACGCACACCTCCCGGACTCCCGGGATGGACTCGATGGCGTTCTCAAGCTGGGCGGGCCAGATGTTGTAGCCCCCAGAGATGATCATGTCCTCCTTGCGGTCCGCGAGGAACAGGAAGCCATGGTCGTCGAGGTAGCCCATGTCGCGAGTGAGGATGCTGCCGTCGGGGAGTATCCGGGCGGCCGTGGCCTCGGGATCCTTCCAGATCTCCTTCATCCCACCCGGCGCCTTGGCCGCGATCTCACCGATCTCGTACGGCGGCAATGGGTTCCCCTCGTCGTCCACAACGGTGACGGTCGTATTCGGGGTCGGCCGCCCCACAGAGCGCATGAGGCGCCGCTCCTCCTCCGTCCCGTCCGGCTTGTGCTGGTGGGGCAGGAGCATGGTGATGGTGATCGACTCACTCTGCGCGTAGAGCTGGTAAAGGACCGGGCCGAACCTCTTCAGAGCCCGCGTCATCGTCGTCTCCGATATCGGGGACGCCGCGTAGTTGAGGCAGCGCAGACTGCTCAGGTCGCGACGTTCGATATCGGGGTGGGCCAGCATCGCCTGGATCATCGTCGGCACGACCAGGGTCACCGTGGGCTTCTGCTCTTCGATGAGTTCGAGGGCGCGGCCCGCATCGAAGCCGGGCATCACGATGATGCGACCGCCGACCTGCAGCAGCGGCCACAGCCAGAGGACGGCGGCGTGGGTGAGCTGCCCCGCGGCCAGGTAGGCGTCCCGCTCGTCGAGCTGAGGAGTCACCCAGCGGTACTCGGCATTGTTGTCCAGCCACTGCTGGACGGTGTGGACGATGCCCTTGGGACGGCCCGTCGTTCCGGCGGAGAACCGGATCACGTGGATGTCGTCGGGGTCCGAACCCACACGGGGGCGGCCACTCTCGGCAGCCGCGAGGACAGCTTCGTATTCAAGGGCTCCGTCCGTGGCCGGACCGTCGAACACGATGACGTGCTTGAGCTCCGGCAGCAAGTCGAAGTGCGGGCGGATCTCGTCGATCAGCTTCGCGTTGACCAGCAGCGCCTTGGCGTCCACCAGTCCGAGCAGGTAGGCGTTGACCTCACCGGTCTCATGGGCGTAAAGCCCCGCCCGCACGAACCCGCCCATGGCGATCCCGGCGATCTGCTCCGGGATCTCGAAGGCGTTCGGGCTGAGCATGGCCACCCGATCGCCCTTGACGAGGCCGAGCCCGGTGAGCATGTTCGCCAAGCGGCAGGAGCGATCGAACAGCTCTTCATGGGTCTGCGTCCTGCCGTCGCACCACACAGCGACCCGTCCGCCATGGCGGACGGCGGAGTTCTGAATGATCGTTCCAAAGTCCATGGGGGCGACTCCCTGATGCCGAGCCGACGCTGCACGTGAGGCAGCAGGCGCGAGAAGGAATTTTAATTTATTCTATATTCAATTCTAGGAAGGAGGTCAAGCCTCCGCAGCAGGCGGGTTGCGTGAGGGGGTGACCACCGCGCCGTCGGCGAGACCGGAGGCGCGGCCGCGGTTGTGGGTGAGGATGGCGTACGAGACGGCGGCGGTGGCCGTGTAGCCGTCCGCGCCGTCGATGAGCACGGTCACCTCGTTGGCCGCGAACACCTCGGGTGCGGTGACCCGCGCAGGCTCAGACAGGGCATGGATGTCGGCGCCGAGGAAGAGCGGGCCGCCGACGCCCTACTCGGCGCCGCACCCGCAGATCGCCTGACTGGTCGCGGCGATGTGGTCGTCGTTGAACGCGGCCGCCAGGGACGACCCGCGGTTTCCTGACGTCCCGAACGGCACCCGCCGGCCCGGAGCGGCTGCCGTTCGGGTGCAGCGCGTAGTACGCGGTGACCAGCCGGGCGATGTCGACGAGGTCCTCGGGGCGTGCCGAACTGCCCGCTCGCTCGTGCTGAATACACCCGTTCCTGGCGGCCAGCTGGACACGGAACGGGAGATTCGGTTAGATTTTCCGTCTAGAATCAGAAAGAGAATCTAATTCACAGGTGGGAAGGGTTTCCGTGGACGGCGTCGTGGACAGTGCGGACAAGAGCGGCCACAAGGGGCTGGCTGTAACCACCTCTGACGAGGCGGACGAGCATCTCATCCGGGAGGCCGAGAAGGTCGCTGTCGCGCTGGGCCGCATGTTCCCGGGCCTGTGCGAGGTGGTTCTGCATGACCTGCGCAATCCGCGGCATGCGATCCGGGCGATCGAGAACAACCTCTCCGGCCGCGAGGTCGGGGACTCCGTCACGGAGCTGGGCCTGGCCCGCATCGAGGACCCCGACTACCCGAGCGTCATCCAGAACTACCCCAACCGGTTCCCCGACGGCCGCCCGGCCAAGAGCACGTCCATCGGCATCAAGAACACCGCAGGCGAATATGTCGCGGCCCTCTGTCTGAACCTCGACGTGTCCGTCCTGTCACCCATGACGCTCGCGTTGTCGAACCTGGTGGCCACGGACACCGAACACCGCGACCAGCCTCTGGAGGCGCTCCGGGACCGCAACGCGCGCGAACTGCGTCAGGTGGTGGAGGCGCTGGCTGCGGAGCGCGCCGCCGCCCCCCGGTCACTGAGCCGGGAGGACAAGAAGGCACTCGTGCGGCAGCTCCACCAGGACGGCTACTTCGACTCGCGCGACGCCGCGCAGACCATCGCGGACCTACTCGGCGTGTCCCGAGCGACCGTCTACAACTACAGCAAGTGAAAGGCCCTGATGACCGCCACCGGATCGACCACCGAGACAGTGTCTGCTCCCTCCTCCGGTTCGGGCCGCCCATCGACCGCACGGGGTCTGCTGCACATCACCGAGGAGGAGACCGCCGCGCTCGTGGACGAGGAACTTGCCCTGGCGGCGGCCCGGGCCGCCTTCGCCGCGACGGTGGACGGCGCTGTCTTTCCCAGTCTCGCCGTGCACGGGTCCGACCCGCGCAACCGCTTCACGCTCAAGCCGTCCGCATCCGCGACGCACGCCGCAGTGAAGATCGGCACCTACTGGCCGGGCAACACGGAGCACGGTCTGCCGCGTCACCACTCCACTCTGCTGCTGCTGGACCAGACGATCGGCCGTATCGCGGCCGTACTGGAAGTGGGCACGGCCAACGCTTACCGAACCGCCGCGGCCGACGCCCTCGCCGTCGAACTGCTGTCCCGGCCGGAAGCCGCCACCCTGGCCGTCTTCGGCACCGGTCACCAGGCCGCCTATGAGGTGCGGGCCGTGAGCCGCGTCCGGCCCATCGAGGAAGTCCTGGTCGTAGGACGCACCGCGGCGCGTGCCGAGCGGATGGCCGCAACACTGACCTCACAAGGCCACGCTGCCCGTGCTTGCGGCGCGGAGGAAGCCTGCGCCCGTGCCGATGTGATCGTCACCGCCACCACTGCTCGGGCCGACACCCCGCCCCTGTTCGAGGCCGGATGGGTCCGCCCCGGCACGCACATCTCCTGCATGGGTGCCGACGCCCCCGGCAAGCGCGAACTCCCACCCGAACTGTTCGGCCGCACACGTGTCTTCTGCGACCTGCCCGAACAGGCCCGCCGCATGGGCGAAAGCCAACACGCCCCCACAGCCACAGTCCTGACCCCGCTCGGCGAGGTTCTCACCCACCGCACCACGGGACGCACCGACGACAGCGACATCACCCTCTTCGACAGCTCCGGCATCGGACTGCAGGACCTCTACCTGGGCCTGGCCCTCCTCCAGAAGATGGACATCTCCCTGTGAACGCCGCCGCACACATCAGCCTGACCACCGACCAGACTTTGTCCGACCCGGACACCCCGTTCGCCGTCGTCGACGTGCACAAGGCGCAGCGCAACATCGAACGCCTCAAGGCCAGGGCCGACCGGCTCGGCGTCACCCTGCGACCCCATGTGAAGACCGCCAAGAGCCTCGATGTCGCCGCCCTCATGCACAGCGGCACGCCCTGCCCGGTCACCGTCTCCACGCTCGCCGAGGCCGAGGCGTTCGCCGACGGCGGCTACACCGACATCACCTATGCCGTGGGCATCGACCCCCACAAACTCCCGCGCGTCATCGCCCTACTCAACCGCGGCGTGCGGCTGCGCCTGCTGCTGGACAGCACCGAGCAGGCAGTGTCCATCGCCGAAGCCTCGCGCCGGGCCGGACTGCCCGTTCCCACCCAGATCGAGATCGACTGCGACGGCCACCGCGGCGGCCTCAAGCCCGACGATCCGACGCTGACCGAGATCGGCCGCATCCTGCACGAGGCCGACTGCCTGGACGGCGTGCTGACACACGCGGGCGAGTCCTACTTCGCCTACACCCCGGACGAACAGCGCCTGGCCGCGAAGAACGAACGCGACACCGCCGTCGCCGCCGCCGAGCGGCTGCGCGCGGCCGGACTGCCGCTCGACACCGTCAGCGTCGGCTCCACCCCCACCGCCCATGCCGCCGAGAACCTCACCGGCGTCACCGAACTACGCGCGGGCAACTACGTCTTCTTCGACCTGGTCATGGCCGGCATCGGTGTCTGCCGCATCGAGGACCTCGCGCTGTCGGTGGTCACCACCGTCATCGGCCACCGCCCCGAACAGGGATGGATCATCACCGACGGCGGCTGGATGGCCATGTCCCGCGACCGCGGCACCGCCGCCCAAGCGCAGGACCAGGGCTACGGCCTGGTCACCGACCTGCACGGCACGCTCATCCCTGGCCTGATCATGAGCGCGGCGAGCCAGGAACACGGCACCCTCACCGCCCGCGACGGCGCCGACCTCCCTGACCTCCCCGTCGGCACGCGCCTGCGCGTACTTCCCAACCACGCCTGCGCCACCGCCGCCCAGCACCACGGCTACCACGTCGTCGACAGCACCCGCACCACGAAGACCGCACCAGCGATCCAGGCCTTCTGGGAACGCGTCACCGGCTGGTGAACAACCGGCGCAGCCAATAGACCCGCCGCACCCGTCAGCGGATGCGGCGCAGGGGTTTTGTCCGGCCCCGCCTGCGCGCACATACTCGACGGAGATCCTGGGTGGATGCCGAAGCGCCGGACGAGGTGGACCGGCGACACCGCCCCCTACGCCGTCCGATCCGCGCCCGGCGCCGAGTGAGCGGCGCAGGCACAGAGGCAGGAGGGTACTGGGCCGAACACGGTGAGCCCAAGTCGGTCCGCGACGGCGGTCGCTACCCCGTCAGCGTGCCGTCCAGGAAGGCCGTCATCACCGCCTGGGCCTCCTTCGATGAGGACGCCCGGCCTCTGGCCCGGATCAGGTCCCGCGGGTCACCCGGCAGGACCGGTGGTCGAGACCATACCCGCGGACGAGCCACCACGAAAGACGGGTCGCCTTCGCCGGCGCGACCGTGATCACTGCGCCGGCGG
Organism: Streptomyces sp. P5F9; assembly: GCF_057961495.1. Taxonomy (NCBI): domain Bacteria; kingdom Bacillati; phylum Actinomycetota; class Actinomycetes; order Kitasatosporales; family Streptomycetaceae; genus Streptomyces; species Streptomyces sp. P5F9. The sequence continues at coordinate 42,891 of NZ_JBXVPZ010000003.1, forward strand.
CGTCGGCGGTCACCGGTATTCCGTTGCTGACGGTGATGGGCCCGGCCGCCGCGGCCACCGTGCTGTTCGCGGTCCCGGTCGCCGTCGGTCTCGTACCCGCCGTACTCGCCATGTTCGGAGAACGGCTGCTCCCGCTCGCCCGCCCTACGCAGGAACGCGCCCCCGCGCCTGCGGCGGGCGGGCCACCAGGAGGGCCGGCACGAGCCGCCAGCACTGCCCCACGGACAGCGGGCCGACCGGCTTGTCCAGATCGGCGTCGTACATCGGACCGCGGGAGCTTTGCCCGCAGGCTTATCGGCGAAGCCACCTGAACTGGCGCGGTACCTGACCAGGGGCCCCACACGGACACCGGACCAAAATCTCAGTCGGGCGGGACAAACGGTGGTTCGCCGACGCCATCCATCCACTCGATCTCATCCAGCGGGAAGCAGCCTGTCGAAGCGTCACAGTGCCGCCGCCTGCGCGGCCAGGAACTGGGCCAGCGGTTCGGGTGCCGAGTAGAACGGCGAGTGGTCGCAGTCGAGTTCGATGCGGGTGGTGGCGCGCGCGGCGCAGGCGCGCTGCGCCTCAGGCAGTACGGTCCGGTCAGCTGCGCACACGACGTACGCGCTGGGCGCAATCAACCACGCCGGGTCATCGAGGGGCGTGTCCGGCACCTGGCTGCGCATCGGTCGCCAGAGTGCTGCCGCACGCTCGGCGTATTGCGCGGGCGTGGTGGAGTAGAGCGCCTCGCGGGCGGTCGGCAGCAGGGTCACCGTGCCGTCGGGGGCCGTCTGCGTGGACTGGCGGAAGGCGGGATCGTTCCATTGGGGAGTCAGCCGCGCGGGGGACTCGCCGGGCAGCGGCATGCGCGCCGCGATGTAGACCAGGCGCGAGGCGGCGTGTCCGCCGGCCGAAACCGGCAGGCCGCCGTAGCTGTGTGCGACGAGCAGCACGGGGCCGTGTCGTGCCCCCTCGCGTACGGCGCTGCGCACCGCCTCGGTGTCATCGGTGAAGGAGGTCAGAGGGAGGTCGAGGGCATGGCTGCGGAGGCCGGCATCACCCAGCCGTTCCGTCACCTCGTCCCAGCACCGGGCGCCGTGGTGGGCGCCGTGGACGAGCAGGACGAAGGGCTCACCGGGGAGCGACCCGCTCATGGGCGGTTTCCGGGGTGCGGGTCGGGGGCGACGGGCCGGTTGTTCAGGTCGACGGAGAGGAAGATGTCGTTGGCGACCGGATGCCGCATCTCCTCGGCGAGTTGACCGATCAATCCCGCTGTACGGGCCAGCAGCGCGAAACCGCGCAGCAGCGGCAGGGGCAGGTCGAGGTCGGCCAGGGCCGCCCCGCACACTCCGGCGCCGTTCAGTGGCAGGGTCTTGCCCAGGACCTGCGGATGCGTCCGGCCTATCGCGGCGAACAGCGACAGGTGGGGGCCGAACTGCTGCTCCTCCACGGCGATCTCCATGAGCCGCGAGGTGCGCGGGTCGCCTTCCTTGTGGACGTGATGGCCCAGGCCGGGCACGAACCGTCCCGACGCCCGCTGCGCACTTACGGTTTCGAGGGCGAGCTCGTCCCATCCCGCCTCCTCGCACGGCAGCGGGCCGAGGTGGCGTTCCAGCACCCCGTGCAGAAAGGCCCCGGTGTCCTCGGTGACCCCGAGGAACCGGGAGCCGCCACCCAGCAGTCCGGCGGCGAGTGCGCCCTGTACCGAGTCCGGCGCCGACAGGTACGTGAGGCGGGTGACGATCGCGGTCGGAGTGAAGCCGTGGTCGGCGAGGGCGGCCAGTACGGCCTCGAAAACCCGCACCTGCCCGGGCGTGGGGCGACGCTGGGTGGCGAGCCAGTAGGCGAGTTCGCCGAATCCCACCTCGCCCATCACGTCACGGGCGAGGTCCTTGCCGAGCAAGGTGATCGCGGTGGACGAGGAGGCGCCCAGTGCGGTGGGGTAGGGCGCTGGCAGGTCAGTCACGGACTTCCTCCTGTAGTGCATGCGAAGTGTGCGGTGTCGCCAGCCACTTGCGCAGTTCGGGGCCGTGCTCGTCGAGTTCGGGAGGCGGTAGCTCGTAGCGGGCCGGGGTGGTCGAGAAGGTGATCGGGTGACGTGTCATGGGCACGGTCCGCTCGCCTTCGCCCACCTCGACCACCGGGTCGAGTCCGAAGCGCTCGGCCATGGCGAAGCCCCCGTCGATGGTGTTGATGGGCGCGGCCGGAACGCCGGCTGCGACGAGGGCGTCGAACCAGTCGGCCGCGCGGCGGGTGGCCAGGCGCTCCTACTCCTCGAATTCACCCTGGACGCGCCCGGCATCCACGAGAGCGACGCCGAACGCCGTCGCACCGCCCATGCCGACCTCGCCTCCTGGCTTGACGGCGAGCACCGCACCAACAACACCTACCGCTGACCGCAGCCCCGCCGACGCGGCTCCCGGCTCACCGCAGGGCTCCTCTGCCTCCCCCGGGTCGTCCTGCCCCCGTGCACCCCATCGACCCGGCTCAGGAGAGAAGCTGACGAGGCCCGGGCCGGTCAGCAGAGTCAGCCGGCCGGTCTCGGCCGGGGGTGCGTCAAGGCGGGGAACGAGGGGCTCCCGCCGGTGTGGACGTCACGATCCACACCGGTGCGAGGATCTAGGGCACGGGGGACAGATCGAGCGGTACGGGTTCGTCGCGGTCGCAGTGCAACGTACCGTCGACGACCCGCGCGGCGGCGACCTGGAGTGAGGAACGGCGAGTGGCGTAGCTGTCGTCCTCCGCGGCGTCACCGACTCGGCCCGGGTGCGTGAAGTAGAAGACGTAGGCCGTCTCCCCCTGGACGACCACGTCAGCGTGGAGACCGATGGTCCCGTCGTCGGGACGGTGGCCCGGCTTGTCGAGGATCAGCCCCTGGTGCTCCCAGGTGGTGAGGTCGTCGGAGCGCAGCACGCCCTGGCCGCGCCACTCGTCGACGAGCATCCAGTAGTGGCCGCCGAGTTCGAAGACGTTGGGGCCCTCGTGCGGGCGGTGGCCGACCGTCAGTCCGATCGGCCGCCAGTCGTACAGGTCGGTGCTGTCGGCGGCGTAGGTGAGGGAGCCCCGGGCTTCGTCCTTGAACCACATCCGCCAGCCGCCGCCCGGCAGCGGGAACACGCACGCGTCGATGACGCGGTCGGAGCCGAGGTGCAGGGCGCCGTGATGGGTCCAGTCGAGCAGGTCGGGGCTGGTGTAGTGGCGGATCCGGGCGGCACCGTTCCAGTCGTCGCGGATGCCGCGGAGGTAGCTGACGTACATGTGGTAAAGCCCGTCGTGCCAGATGATCTCCGGCGCCCAGAAGGTGTTGTGCCCCCACTCGGTCTCCAGGCCGGTGAGGGTGCCCCGGTAGGTCCAGGTGCGGCCGCCGTCCGCCGACGCGGCCACACCCAGGTCGGTGCCGTACACCCAGGAGACGCCGGGGCCGGGGGCGGTGGTGCGGCGGTTGGTGTAGACGAGCCACCATTCGCCGTCCTGACGGTTGAAGACGGCGACCGGGTCGGCGGCTCCGTCGTGGACCGGGTCACGGAAGAGCGGGGCACGGGCCACGCGGTTCACGGAGGTCTCCCTTGTCGTGGGGTGGAGAGGTAAGACGAAGTGAGGCGCGAACGGTCCTCAGCCGCCCGTCGACTCCCGGATCACCAGCGAGAAGTCTCCGATGAAGTCCTGGTGCCGGGCAGGGGGCTCGGTCTGTTTGATGCGTCTGATCAGGAGGTCGACCGCGCGCTCGGCCATGCCGTCGTGGTCGGGGTCGATCGTGGAGAGCGAGGGGATGAAGAACTCGCTCTCCGTGACGTTGTCGAACCCGATCACCTTGACCTGGTCGGGCGCCCGTATCCCGGCGTCGGCCAGCCCTCTCAGCACGCCCATGGCCAGGGAGTCGGTAACGCAGAACACGCCGTCGAAGTCGAGGCCGCCCTGCGCCATCTCCCGCGCGCGTCCTGCGCCGTCGCGCATACCGAGCCTGTCCACCTGCTGCACCAGGGCGGGGTCCGACGGCAGACCCGCCTGCTCAAGGGCCTGCCGGTAGCCGGTGAGACGCAGGCTGGAGGTGTCGACCTCCTCCACAGCCCCGCACAGGAACGCGATCCGCCGGCAGCCCCGCTCGATCAGGTGGCGGGTGGCCGCACGGGAGGCTTCGAGGTTGGGCATGGCGACGTGGTCGACGGGCGCGCCGAAGATCCGGTCGCCGAGGATGACGACCGGGTGGTCCACCCGAAGCTGTTCGGCATCGGCCTGTCGCATGCCCGCGGCGGTCAGGATGATTCCGTCGTACATGCGGTTGCGGGACAGGGACAGGGCGTCCAGTTCGTTGTCCCGGGAGGCGGTCTGCTCGACGCTCACGCGCAGGCCCCGCCGTTCGGCGGCGGCGATGATGGTGGCGGCCAGCCGGCTGTAGTAGGGGCTGTTCATCTCGGGGACGGCGAGGCCGATGGTTCCGGTGCTGCCCTTGGCCAGGTTGCGGGCGGCGACGTTGACCCGGTAGTCGAGCCGGGCCATGGCATCGAGGACCTTCGCGCGCGTCGACGGGCGGACGTTCGGATGGTCGTTGATGACGTTCGAGACGGTCATCGGTGAGACTCCGGCCGCCTTCGCGACGTCCTTGATCGTTACCACGCTCGCCCCTGGTCTCCTGTCTCGGCACCCTCTCGCATGGTATGCCGCGGGTCCGTGCGCAGAACGGTGAAGGAGTGCGGCGGAACAGCGCAGAGGGGCCCGGTGATCCGGTCGTGGACGGGCGCGGCCGGGGCCGGCCCGAAGCGGCTGTCGGCGTCCGGGGAAACGGTGAGGGTGGTGCGCGCGCAGCCGGTGTCCCCGGCCAGGTCCGCCGGCCGCAGACGAACCGTGACAGGTTCCGGCGTGGTGTTGACGATCTTGATGATGACCTCGTCGGCGGCGCTGTCGCGGACGGCCGAGACGGCGAACACCTCCGGGTCCGGCCGGACGTCCTCCACGTCATGGAGCAGCTCGCCGTCGCGGAAGCAGCGCACGCGCGGGCCGTCCACCTCCACCCGCAGGTCGTACCACCGGCCGCTCTCCACGCCTTCGAGCACGCGCTCGCTGAGGTCTTCCGGCACGCCGTCGTCCACCCGCTGGAGCCAGGTCGCCCGGTTGTCCCAGCCACCGAGCCGCCACTGGTAGTGATGCTCGGACGTCATCCCGGTGAAGCACAGGACGAATCCCTCGGCGCCGTCCGTCTTCCTCGCCCGCACCGAGAAGGCGTACGACGTTCCGCGCACCGCGTCCATGAGCAGCGGGCCGGCACCGGTGCCGGCCAGTGCCCCGCCGGTCAGGTCCCACGCTCCCGACTCCGTCCGCCAGTTGCGGAAGTCGGGGGCCGGCACGAGCCCGCCGCCGACCGGCCCGCAGCGGACGTCGGTGAACTCGGCGTGCGTGTCGGGTCCGGTACCGATGCGTATGTCATGCCGGTCGCGCACCTGGACGGCCGGTGCCTGGGGCGCTCCGGTGACCGTGACGGGCAGCGCGGTGTCGCCCGAGTTCAGCGAGTGCATTTGCTGGACGTGGTAGTTGAGGGTGGTCCAGACGTTGGTGTTGTCGAAGTAGATCAGGTCGGGCAGCCACTGAGTGTGATCGCGCTTGGCGAGCAGCGGGGCGTAGGAGGCAAGCCGGACGACGTCGCCGTTGCGCTCCATGCCGATCATGTAGAGGGCCTCGGCGAGGGCGCCGCGGCCGTCGTTGCAGTGGCTGCCGTACTCGCCGATGTACAGGTGCGGGCCGTCGCGGTCCATGCGATCGAAGCGGCGGCTGTTCTCCAGGAGCCAGCGGGGCGATTTGTAGGAGTGCTCGTCGACAAGGGGGAGGTTCCGCTCGCGGGCGAACGCCCAGCCCTTCTCCCAGTCCTCCCCGAAGGTGGCCGGACCGAGCGTGCCGATGACCGTGATCTCGGGATGATGCTCGCGCAGGGCGTCATGGATGCGGCAGAAGCGGTCGCGGAAGGTGTCGGTGACGGCGTCTTCGTTGCCCACGCCCAGGTATTCGAGAACGAACGGCTCGGGGTGTCCGGCCGCGGCGCGCAGGGACCCCCAGGGTGAGTCGGCGGGGCCGTTGGCCCACTCCACCAGGGCCAGCACCTCGGCGATGTAGGCGTCCATCTCCTCGTCGGGGATGCCCGCCTGGCCGGTGACGTCGCTGTTCTGGCAGCAGACCCCGGCCGGTACGACGGGCAGCGGCTTGGCGCCGATGTCCTCGCAGAACTGGAAGTACTCGTAGTAACCGAGGCCCATCGACTGGTGGTAGCGCCAGATGTTGAACTGCTGGCGGCGCTCGTGCAGCGGGCCGACGGTCTCCGACCAGCGGTACATGTTGCCGAGGCCCTGCCCGTGGGCGAGGCAACCGCCGGGAAAGCGCAGGAACTTGGGCTTCAGGTCGGCGATCGCCTGCGCGAGGTCGGCGCGCAGGCCGCCCGGCCGGTTCCGGAAGGTGGCCTGTGGGAAGAGCGAGACCATGTCCAGGTGGACGGTGCCGGGACCGGTCGCGGTGAGGGCGAGGCGAGCGTCCGAGTCGGTCACCTCGCAGGTGATGACCGCCGCGTGCCGCTGCCAGGACCCGTCCACGGGTCCCAGCTCCACCCGGCCGTGAACCCGGCTGCCGTCCTGGCTCTCGATCTGCGCGACCAGCCGGACCGCGGTGCCGTGGGCCAGGCGGGCGAAGGCGCTCACGTCGTAGGTCTCGCCCGCCCGGACGGGGATGCCGTCGAAGCCCTCGTTGCGCAGGCCCGCCCCGAGGCCCGCCGTACCGGTGGCGGCCGTGTGCAGGACCGCGTAGTGCGGGTTGGCCGGGTGCGGCGGGTCGTCGCTGGAGACCGTGAGCCATCCGGCCGCGCCGTCCCGCTCCAGCAGCTCCCAGGCGGTGAAGGCATGCCAGTCGGGACGGTCGGCGGGGCCGTACTCGAAGGACCTGTTCTGCACGAGCTCGGCGTAGAGGCCCCCGTCCGCCGCATAGTTGAGATCCTCGAAGAACGCGCCGAACAGGTCGGGTGAGATGGCGGTGCCCGGAGTCCGGGTGTCCACCTCGATGACCGTATCGACAGGGGGGTTGGCGTCGGGCACGGAGATGCTCCTGCGTGGGTGTGGCGTTGCGTGAACGGTGTGACGATCGGCCCCGCGGGGGAACGCGGGGCCGCCCGGGGCTACTTGGCGTACATCAGCGTGCCGAAGCCGAGCTGGTCGAAGCCGCCACTGGTGGAGCCGTAGTCGCCGCCTCCGCCTTCGGGGGTGACGAGGTCGTAGTACATGGCCGAGATGTACTTGTCGTCCAGGTACAAGCGCCGGTTGTAGTGGAAGTGAAGCTGTGCCCACACCGGGCGGATCTGACCGCGGCTCCCGTCACCGATCGCCGTCTGGGACGCGGTGGCGCAGCTCTGGCCGGTGCCCCAGGTGTAGGTCGTGAAGGGGACGTCCTGGCCGATGTTGTACTTGGCGACGTACTGCGCGGCCTTCATGAACCTCCGGTCGTCGTAGCCGTACAGGTCCTCGCCCTGGTTCCAGGCCATCTCGCAGATCGCGCCCATCTGGCCCATCCCCATGACCGTGTGGCCCTGGTCGCGGCCCGACTCCTGCCACTGGCCCAGCGCGTAGCCGTCGTCGTCCGTGTACAGGTACGGCACCGCATGGGCGATCGAGCCGTTGCCCGCGCCGGACTTGAAGTAGGTGACGGCCTGGTCGTACTTGGCGCTGTCTTCGTTGAGGATGCCGATGGCCAGGATCGAGGCCATGTTGCACAGGTCCCAGTTGGCCCAGTAGTTGGTGATGCACGCGCCGTTGTGGTTGGTCAGGAAGTCGTCGTTCATGGGGTAGAACACGTTGGCCAGCAGCTCCTGCGCGGCGGCGAGGTCGAAGTCGTCGTAGTCCCGCATGAGTTCACAGGCGTTGGCGAACTGCCAGCCGTAGATACCGGCCGCCAGGAACCGGTCGGCGTTGCCGGTGACCGTGGTCAGTGTCGTCGACCACGCGTTGAGGATGGCGGCCGCGCAGACCGCGTTGTCCTCGGTGCCGCCGACCTGCCAGCGCAGGGCGTTCTGGTAGGCGGCCGCGATGTCGTTGTACAGCAGGCTGTAGTTCTGTCCGGTGCCTCCGCGGATGATGGTGTCGGTCGCCCGGTTGGTCCAGGTCGACTGCGAGTGGGAGTTGGCGGTCAGCTTGTTCCAGCCGGACAGCCAGGGGTCGGTTCCCGCCGCGACCCTGACCCTGGCGCGGTTGATGTCGCCGGCGTTGTGCAGCATGCCGGGGTGGGTCCACACGGACGGCGCGGCGGCTAGGGCCAGGTTGCGGGCCCCGTGCCGCTTGCCGGCCGCGTCGGCCGAGCCTGCGGAGGCGGCGCCGAGCGCGCCTACGAACGCGGCTCCGCCGGCGGCCCGCAGGATGCCTCGGCGGCTCAGCAGCTCGCCGCGGAGGGATTGCGGTCTGCCTTGGTCGAGTGGGGGGAGATCGTTGCGGCTCATGGGATGTGCATCTCCAATCAAGCGGACCCCGACCGGCTCTGGTCGGGGGTGATGCTGACTTGATCGAACTGCGTGGTGCCGAGGGCCAGCGGGCTGCGGGAGCAGACCACCAGACCCACGTAGTAGGGAGCGTCACCGAATCCGGGGATGTCTCCCGCGGCGAGGGGGGTCCAGGTGCCGCCGTCATCGGTGGATGCGTAGGCGGTGAAGGCGGTCCCGACGCGCTTCAGCCGCAGCAGGCAGGGGGTGGTCACCGCACCGTTGCCCGTGAAGGCCGATCGCCCGGCCACCGTGGTGCGGAGCATGAGCTGTGCGGTGGTCCCACCGGTGACGATCGCCCCGGCCGCCTGGTCGAACGGCGACAGGGACTTCGCCATCAGCAGCCCCACCTGGTCGGCGGTGACTCCGGTACGGGAGACCAGGCGGGCGGTGACCTCGCAGTCTCCGGTGACGGGCTGCCGTACGAACTGGCCTGTCATTCCCTGGTTGTTGACGGACAGGTCGACTCCGGCGCCCCGCACGACAAAGGTCCCGTCCTCGTGTGAGGTGCTGCCGGCGGTACGGATCGCGACCACGCCCAGCGTCCCGAAGGCGCGCTCGTCGAGGACCACGTCGCCGAGGTCGCCGTACGTCCAGGGGGAGGGCGGGGGTGTGCCGACGGTGAGGGTGAGGGTTCCGGTGCCGTCGCCGGCCGCGTTGCCCGCTGTGGTGCTGACGGTGAACTCGCCGGTCTCGTTGGGGATTCCGGAGATCAGACCGGTGCGCTTGTCGATGCGCAGGCCGTCGGGGAGGCCGTCCGCGATGAAGCGTACGGGTTCGTGCGAGGCGCGCAGGAGATGTTGGAACGGAACGCCCTTGTTGGTGAACGCCGTCGCCAAGGAGGTGAGTTGGGGTGTGGAGGGCATCGGCATGGGGGCCGCCGCCGACTCCGAGAGCGGGCCGCGTCCGCCGGCGTTCGTCTGCGCGACGACGTAGTGGTACGTCGTCCCGGGTGTGCCGGTGGCGTCCGCGTACCGGATGCGGGTACCGAAGCCGACGGGGCCGACACCGGCGGCGACCGTGTGGTAAGGGCCGTCGGCGTCCGTGGCGCGCAGCACCTTGTAGCGGGCAGAGAGGTCCGGGTCGGTCCAGGCCAGCTCGATGGCGTCCGCACCGGCGGTCGCCGTGAGGTCCGTGGCGGCACCGACGGGGCGGGGCACGGACCACACCTCGCCCGACGCCGAGGTCACGGTGACGTTGTCGAAGGCACCGGTGCCGGTCTCGGCGTACTCCTCGTCGACGCCGAGGCACGAGGTCAGGACCAGGCCCGCGTACACGGAGTAACCCAACTCGACTTCTGTGGCGCCGACTTGGGTCCAGCGGATGCCGTCCGGCGAGATCGCGCCGGTGCAGCGGCGGCCCTTGCGGGTCACCCGCACCCAGTAGGGCGCGCGCAGCCGGTAGCCGTCGCCGGCGCCCTCCACGTACGGGGCCTCCAACGGGGTCGCCGACTCCGGCAGCATGCCGAGGCTGGAGATCGGGAAGGACGCGTTCACCGTGATCGCGTCCTGCTGGGAGGGCGGCACCGGGGTGCTGCCGGTCGCGGAGATGCCGGCCCCGGCCGACAGCCGTACGGTCCACACCCCACTCCAGGTGTGCAGCGGCAACCCCTGGATCAGCATCGAGGCGTGCGCCGCGTCCGCGCCGAGGCCGGCCCGGAGGGTGACGCCGATCTTGGAGTACTGCGAGCTGAGCGGCCACACGATCCGGGCGGTGACCGTGCCGTCGCCGCGCAGCGGCAGGTGGACCAGGCGGTGGGTGTCGGCTGTGCCGCTCGCCTCCAGCACGAACCGTTCGCCGTCGAAGGCGGCGGAGCCCGGGATCTTCACCTCGCCGATGTCCCGGGTGGACCATGGCTCGGGGAGGCCGGCGGTGGCTGCGGCGATGCTCGAAGTGCCGCTGGTGCCTAGGGAGTTGGTGGCGGTGACGGTGTAGTAGTAGGTCCGCCCGGACCGTATGCCGTCGTCCGCGTACGACGTCCCGTCGACCGCCGACGCGATCTCCTCGTACGGCCCCTCGGGCTTGGCCGCCCGGCGGACGGTGTACGTCGTCGCCCACACCGACGGCAGCCACGCCACGGTGACCGACGTGCCGTCGCCGACCGCGGTGACGCCGGACGGTGCCCTCGGCACGGTCGCGGTCGGCGCCTTCGTACCCGCGTACGCGAACGTCCCCCAGCCGGGCAGGTCGTCGTTGCCGCCCTCGACGACGCGGGCGCCGCCGGTGCCACGGAAGACGGCTGCCTCGGTGTACGGGGCGTCGATGCCGCGGACGCCCGCGTAGTGGGCGTAGTACATCTCGTAGATCGGCGGCAGGGTGCCGCGGACCTTGTCGGAGACGGTCGTCTTGATGTACTTGCCGGTGCGGTCCAGGTCGGGGGTGAAGGGAACGTCGCCGCCGAGGTTGTAGCGGGCGGCGTACTCGGCGTTGGCGAGGACCCGATGGTCGTCGAAGGCCCACAGGTCGACGCCCTGGTTCCAGGCGACCTGCGCGGCGTCGCCCATGAGGCCGACGGCGAGCTGCTCGTGGGCCTGGTCACGGCCGGACTCCTGGCCCTGGCCGGCGTCGGTGACGACACGGTTACGGACGCTGCCGTTGCCGGCGCCGGCCGCGGCGAAGCGCAGGGCGTCCTCGAAGAGTGTGCGTTCCTCGCAGAACACGCCGATGGCGAGGACGGACTGAGCGGACGTCAGATCCCAGTTGCCGTTGGCGTAGAGCATGTAGCCGGAGATCGCCGGATACCAGACGCTCAGGAAGGACTCCTCGCAGCGCGCGATGTCGGCGTCCGTCCAGCCGTCATAACCGCCGTGCCGCAGCAGTTCGGCCGCGTTGACGAACTTGAAGGCCTGGAGCCCCGCGCCGAGCGGGCCGTCGGCCCCGGTGATCATGGTGAGGGAGGCCGACCAGGCGCCCAGGATGTCGCGGGCCTTGTCCGCGTGGGCGCGCTCGCCGGTGACACACCACATCAGCGCGTTCTGGTAGGCGGCGGCCGAGTCGGCGACGGCCTGGTTCTGGAAGTTGGTGGGACCACGGCCCCAGGAGGTGATCTGGCCGGTGTTCTGGATCGTGTACATCGACTGCGAGCGGGCGTGGGCCGCGAGGGCGAGATAGCCGTCGTAGACCGGCGACTCCTTGGCGGCCACCGCGGCCTTCATCCGGGCCAGGTCGGCGGCGGTGTGCAGGAGGCCGGGGTGTGCGAAGCCGCCGGCTCCGGCGTCGTTCTGTACGGCCGCCCAGGCGGCGCCGGGCACGAGCAGTCCGCTCGCGCCCGCCGCCAGCAGGGCCGCCGCGCCGCCGAGGAAGCCTCGGCGGCTGGTGGCGGGGAGGTTCATGACGCGGCTGCCGCCTCGGCCTGGGCGGTGGTCAGGAACTTCATGTTGGTCACGTGCTCGTTGGCGTACCACTGCACGGTGTCGGTGGTGTAGTACCAGGTGGGCTTACGCATGGTGTCGGCGATGACCACGCCGTTGACCACGAGGTTCTCGAAGGTGACGTTGTTGATGGCGTGGTCGGCGTCGTAGCCGAGGAAGAGCGACGGGTTGGCGTGGGTGCCCGTGTAGGTGAGGTTCTTGATGTAGACGTCCTCGACGCCGCGGCCGACCGAGGTGTTGTACTTCGTGTTGTACATGACCCTGAAGCAGAGGAGCTGGCCCCAGCGGAAGTCCTCGACCCGGACGTCCTCGACGCGGACGTTCTTGATCAGGTTGGAGTCGCCGGCGTTGAGGGAGATGCAGCCCTGATAGTTCATCTGGGGCTCACGGTGGTCCAGGATGTCGACGTTCTGGATGAGCAGGTTCTCGATCATCTCCGGGTTGTCGCTGTTGCCGTGCGTGCCCACGTTGATCGGGTGGGCGACATCCGCCCACAGGGTGCAGTTCTTGATGGTGAGGTTGCGGGTGTCGCCGTAGAAGTCCCCGCGGTGGGCGTAGATGGAGAAGCAGTCGTCAGAGGTACGAGCGAAGCAGCCGTCGAAGGTGATGTTCTTGGAGCAGTAGACCGGGTAGCCGTCCCCCCACTGCCCCCAGGTGAACACCCGGGTCTTCTTGACGTGGACGTTCTCGGCCTGGCCGAGGCCAATGCCGCTCGCCAGGAAGATGACGTCTTCGACCCGGCAGTTCTGGCTGTTCTCGATGTGCAGACCGCCGACCGAGGAGGTCGGGGCCAGCAGCACGCCGTGGCCCTTGACGGTCACCTTCTCGATGCCGATGGCGTTGATCGCGGCCTTGAGGACCGCGCCGCCGGCCAGGTAGACGGTCTTGCCGCTGGGGACGGTGAGGATGTTGCCCGTGACGGTGTGCAGACCGGGACCGTAGTAGAGGACGTCCGGGTCGTCGGCGGACGGGGCGTGCTTCTCGACGCGGTTGGTGATGATGTGCAGGCAGTCGAAGATCTCGTCGTTGATCTGGACGACGACGTCCTTCGGCTCGTCGAGCGTGAACACCACGGTGTCGCCGCCGATCTCGGGCGTGATGCCGTACGAGTCCGGACGCACCCGGGCCTTGGTGGTGCCGCCCTTGAGGTAAGTGACCTCGATCTCGACCGAGCCGCAGAAGTCGAAGTACACCATCGACGAGCCCCAGACCTTGCCGGAGCCGGTGGTGGGGTTGATCTCCTTCACGCCCGGCGCGTAGCAGGAAAGGGTCTGCCACTCGCCGTCGGGGGCGGTGCGTACCCGCACCTTGAAGCTTGCCTGGGTGGCCACGCCGGACGGTATCGGGTACGTGACCAGCTCGGGCGTGGGGCTGTCGCCGTCCGCCGTGTCGTCGGCGCGGGCCGCCGTGGCGGTCAGCGAGGACAGGCCTGCTGCGAGGGCGGCGGCTCCGGCAGCCTGGAGGGTTCTGCGGCGGGTCAGGTCCGTGCTCATGTGCGGCTCCTTGTCAGGATGAAGTACGGGTGGAACGGGTCTCCTCAGGCCGGGGCCGGGGCCGGCGGCGGTGCGCGGCCGGGCCGGCCCCACGCGGAACGCGGCGCCGGGCAGATCAGCCCAGCGGGGCCCGGACGGTGACGAACGAGTGGGGCGGCAGCGTCAGGGTGAGCCCCTGACCGGTCGCCTTCAGCTCGTCGAAGGGGCGCGGGCTGACCGACTCCGGTGTGGCCGGAGTGTTGTGGTCCTGAAGGCGGTCGGCGGTCAGGATGCGGGCGGTCGGCTCGCCGATGGTGCGGCCGCGCAGGTCGAGGGTCACCTCGACGGGCTCTTCGGCGTCGAGGTTGGACAGCGAGATGAGCACCGCCCCGTCCTTGACGCTCGCGGAGGCGGACAGGGTCTCCAACTCCGCGTCGCCGACCGTGCGCCGGATGTCGTCGCCGCTCAGGTGGACGGCGAGCGACGTGGCGTCCTGGTGGTCCTTGTTCATCTCGAAGACGTGGTAGGTCGGGGTCAGGACCAGGGCGTCGCCGTCCGTGAGCACCATCGCCTGCAGGACGTTGACGGTCTGGGCGATATTCGCCATGTACAGGCGGGCGGCGTGCTGGTGGAAGATGTCGAAGTGGGTGGAGGCGACAAGCGCGTCGCGCAGGGAGTTCTGCTGGAACAGGAATCCCGGATTGGTGCCCGGCTCGACGTCCCACCAGGTGCCCCACTCGTCCAGGACCAGGCCGACCGTACGCCCGCGGTCGTAGATGTCCATGACGGTGGAGTGGCCGGTGAGGATGGTGTCGATCTTCCGGGCCGCGACCATCGTGCGGTAGTAGTCGTCGGTGTCGAAGACGGTGGCGCTGCCCTTGGCCTCCCAGGGGCCGGCGATCGTGTAGTAGTGGACGGACAGGCCCTGGAAGAAGTTCTTCGGGGTGGCCTCGCAGCCGAAGCAGCTGATCTGCTGCATCAGTGTCTCGGTCCATTTGTAGTCGTCGTCGGAGGCGCCGGAGGCGATGCGGTAGAGCGTGTTGTCGCCGTGGTCGCGGCAGTAGGTGGCGTACTGGCGGGCCAGGTCGGCGGAGTACTCGGCGCGCATGTTGCCGCCGCAGCCCCAGGTCTCGTTGCCGATGCCCCAGAACTTCACGCGCCACGGCTCGTCACGGCCGTTGGCCCTGCGCAGGCGGGCCATGGGGCTGTCGCCGTCGCGGGTGAGGTACTCGACCCACTCGCTCATCTCCTGGATCGTGCCGGAGCCGACGTTGCCGCTGATGTAGGGCTCGGCGCCGAGGAGTTCGCACAGGGTCATGAACTCGTGGGTGCCGAAGTGGTTGTTCTCCTCGACGTCGCCCCAGTGGGTGTTGACCATCCGGGGGCGCTGGTCGCGGGGGCCGATGCCGTCCTTCCAGTGGTACTCGTCGGCGAAACAGCCTCCCGGCCAGCGCAGGTTGGGGATGTTCAGGGCTCGCAGCGCCTGGACGACATCGAGCCGGATGCCTCCTTCGTTGGGGATCGGCGAGTCCTCCCCCACCCAGAAGCCGCCGTAGACGCAGCGGCCCAGGTGCTCGGCGAAGTGGCCGTAGAGATGGCGGCTGATCGTCGGGCCCTCGATGTCGAGGTTGATGACCGCGGTGGCGTTGGGCACGGACGTACTCCTGCAGGAATGTGATGGGGCGTGAATGGACGTGGAGCGCGGGCCGCAGGCGGGGGTGGTGCGGCATCCCTCACCGTGGCGGCCTCGTCGGAGGCATCACGGATGGTTAACAACCGGTTTCTTGTAGCGTTACAAGAACAAGAAGCTGCCACCGCGCCACCCTGGGAGTCAAGAGGGCTGCGTGAGACTCTTCTTCGGCAGGCACACCCATGGTCGGACCCGTTTAATACGGGGCGTTCCAACCTCTTGACACTGCCCTGGAGCCGGTCCTAGCGTTCGCCGAGCCAATTCCAACCGGTTTCCATCCGTGTGCGTTTCGGGGCGTCACGCCACGGCCGAAGTACCGGACCCGCAACACTCGACACCCACGGTGCGGGCGGTGTCGCCGACTCCCTGCCCGAAGGCCGTTCACCACGGCCGGGCGCGCACCGGGCTTCCCTCTTCTCCTGCCGGTCGTGCCCTCCTGGGCCGCAGCGCCCGTCTCCCGCATCCCAGCAAGCTCACCGCGCGAAAGGTTGCACAGTCATGCCCGTTTCCCCCAGAGGCTCCCTCGACCGGCGCCGCTTCCTGGCAGCCTCCGCCGGCGCCGCCCTCGCCACCGCCGCCCTGCCCGGCTGTGCCTCCTCCGTCGACTCCGGGAGCGGCGCCAAGCGCGCCAAGGAGACGCTCACGATCATGGACGCAGCCTGGCTCAAGGAGGACTTGAAGAAAGCCGAGCAGACGCTCGGCATCAACCTCGACGTCATCACGTACGACGTCACCAAGCTCAACGCCATGCTGGCCGGCGGCAACCCGCCGGACGTGGTCCGCGGCGTCGGCGCGACGGACGTGCCCTACTTCGCCGCGCGCGGTCTGATGGCCGACCTGGACCCGTACTTCGCCAAGAGCGACGTGCTCAGGCCCTCCGACCTCGCCGCGGCCAACGACATCTGGCGCTACGACAGCGACGCCAAGAAGCAGGGCACCGGTCCCCGCTACGGCATGGCCAAGGACTACTCACAGGACTGCATGTTCTGGTACCGCACCGATCTGTTCGAGGCGGCCAAGCTCGACCTTCCCAGCGACACCGACCCGTTGTCCTGCGAGGAGTGGCTGGACCTCGGCAAGCAGCTGACCAAGCGCAGGCTCGGCAAGGTGAAGGTGTACGGCCTGAGCGCCGGGGCCCTGAACGGCCCCCTCACCACGTTCATGTGGATGACCGCCTCGGCCGGCGGAAGCCTGTTCGCCCAGGACCTGGCCACGGTGGACTTCTCCTCCCCCGAGGCTCTCAAGGCGCTGCAGTGGTACCTGGACTACGCGAAGGCCAACATCGGCCCCAGCGTCGTCAACCCCAACCCGGACGGCTGGGACGGGCCCACCTACCAGGCCAGCCGGATGGCGATGGCCAACGACGGCTACTGGTTCGGCGGGGTGATCGGCGCCGACGCCAAGCTCTCCGGGGTCTCGCGCCTCGCCCCCGCGCCCCAGCTCGGCAGCCACCGTGTCAGCCCCTGTTTCGGCGCCACCGGCTTGTGGGTCCCCAAGGGCGCCAAGAACAAGGACACCGCCTGGAAGTTCTTCGAGTACTACTTCGGCACGCTCGCCCAGGAGCGGGCGACCACCGGCTACGGCATCCCCTCCCTGAAGTCGCTGGTCCCGAAGATGCCGCAGGACAACGCCTTCCACAAGCAGTCCTACACGGTCCAGCAGCAGGAACTGCCGTACTTCTCGGTGCTGCCCGTCAGCCCCTACGCCCAGGCGGACGCCCTGAACGTGGTACTCACCAAGGTGCTGCCGGACGCGGTCGACTCCGGCACCTCCGCCGGGAAGATCGCCGACACGCTCAACTCCCGGATCAACGACCAGCTCGCGCGGGGCAAGGAGCTGGTGGGGTGAGTACCGATCAACTCGCCGGGCCGGACGCGCGTGCGCCGCGGCGGGCGGCCCTCGCCCGGCCCGGCTCGCCGCGGGCGCGCCGTCCCCGCTCCCTGCGGGCACGCCGGACCGGGGCGTTCTATGTGTTCGCCGGCCCCTGGCTGCTGGGCTTTCTGGCCATGACTGTCTTCCCGCTGGGCTACGCGCTGTGGCTGAGCTTCACCAACTCCGACGGCCTGTCCCCCCACGCCCGCTACGTGGGGCTGGCCAACTACCGTGAGGTCTTCACCGACCCGGACACCCTGGCGTCGCTGGGCCGCACCGGCCTGTTCACCGCGTTCACGGTGCCGCTGACGATCGCCGCGGGTCTCCTCCTCGCGGTGCTGCTGAACCAGCCGATCCGCGCCCGGGGCGTGTTCCGCACGTTGGCATATCTGCCCGCCGTGGTGCCACCGGTCGGTACCGCCCTCGTCTTCAAGCTGATCTTCGACCGTGACTCGGGTTCGGCGAACGGCCTGCTGGACATCTTCGGTGTGAACGGGCTCGCCTGGCTGGCGGATCCCTACGCCCGCTATGTACTGATCTCGCTGACCGTGTGGGGCTGCGGGAACGTCATGATCATCTCGTTGGCGGGACTGCAGGACATTCCCGCGGAACTGCTCGACGCGGCGCGCATGGACGGGGCGAGCTGGTGGCAGTCCTTCACCCGGATCACCCTGCCCCTCCTCTCCCCCGTGCTGTTCTTCCAGGTGATCACCCAGATCATCGCCACGCTGCAGAGCTTCCTGCCGCTGCTCATCTCGATCGACCCCACACCCAAGGGCGTGGGCGCCGTCCCCGAGAGCAACCAGCTGATCATGATCGACGTCTTCACGCAGTACTTCTCCAACGGCCGCTACGGCTACGCCTCTGCCCTGCTCTGGGTGCTCTTCGCGTTCGTCATGGCCGTCACCCTGCTCGTCTTCAAGCTGAGCCGGGGAGTGGTCTTCTACTCCGTGGATCCCGAACCGGCGAAGACGAAGCCCCGGACGATCGGAGACAGCTGATGGTCCTGGCCCGACGCAAAGTCGTCTACATGCTCCTGGTCGCGATCCTGGTGCTCATGCTCAGCCCCTTCGGCTGGCTCCTGATCAGCGCGTTCAAGGACCCCTCCGAACTGCGCGCGGTACCCATCCACTGGTGGCCGCACCACCCGACCCTGGAGAACTTCCACCTGGCCCTGACCCTCTTCGACTTCTTCGGCTACGCCCGCAACTCGCTGACCATCGCCGGCATCTACTCGGTGCTGATCACCCTCGCCTCGGCCTGGGCCGGCTACGGCTTCGCCCGGCTGAGCGGGCCCGGCAAACGGATCATCTTCGGCCTGATGCTGTCCACGATGATGACGCCGCAGATCATCACCCTCATCCCGACCTACCTGCTGTTCTCCAAGGCCGGACTGACCAACACCTACCTGCCCTGGGTGCTGTGGGGACTGGCCGGCGCACCGTATCTGATCTTCCTCTTCCGGCAGTTCTTCACCAACATGCCCAAGGAGCTGGAAGAGGCGGCGATCATCGACGGCTGCGGCCAGATCCGCATCTTCTGGCGGATCTTCCTCCCGCAGTCCTGGCCCGTCATCGCCACCAGCCTGGTCCTCTCCTTCAGCTGGAGCTGGGGCGACTACATCTCCCCCGCCCTGCTCCTGGACGACGCCCACACCACGCTCGCGGTGAAGATGGCCACCGGCTACGTCACCGAGCAGGGAACCGGGCTCTACACCGTCATCGGAGCGGGCGCCGTCCTCTACATCCTGCCCTCGCTCGTCCTGTTCCTCATCCTGCAGCGCAACTTCGTCGCCGGCACCGCCACGTCCGGACTCAAGTGACACACAAGGGACCCTCAGTGACCACGAAACCCGTCCTCTCCCTCCCCGGCATCGCCTACGGCGGCGACTACAACCCCGAGCAGTGGCCCGAGGATGTGTGGGCCGAGGACATGCGCCTCATGCGTGAGGCCGGCGTCAACTTCGTCAGCGTCGGCATCTTCTCCTGGGCCCTGCTGGAGACCTCCGAGGGCACGTACGACTTCTCGCGCATGGACAAGATCCTCGGCCTCCTCCACGACAACGGCATCGCCGCCGACCTCGCGACCCCGACCGCGGCCCCTCCGGCGTGGTTCTACCGGGCCCACCCGGAGGCGCTGCCGGTCGACAAGGACGGCCACCGGCTGTCGTACGGCAGCCGCCAGACGATCTGCCCATCGAGCCCCGCCTACCGCGAGGCGTCCGTGCGCATCACGGGCGCACTGGCCGAGCGGTACGCCGACCATCCGGCGGTGGTGATGTGGCACGTCCACAACGAGTACGGCTGCCACACCAATGGCTGCTACTGCGACACGAGCGCGGCGGCGTTCCGCCGCTGGCTGCGGACGAAGTACGCCGATGACCTGGATGTTCTCAACCACGCCTGGGGCACCACGTTCTGGAGCCAGTGGTATTACGACTGGGACGAGATCCTGCCTCCGCGGGCGACCGCCGCCGGCCCCAATCCGGCCAACCTGCTGGACTGGCACCGCTTCTGCTCGGACGAATGGCTGTCTCACTACAAGGCGGAGCGGGACGTAATACGGGAGGCGGCCCCCGCCACTCCGGTCACCACCAATTTCATGGGGATCACCGACGCGTTGGACTACTGGCGCTGGGCGCCGGAGGTGGACGTGGTGTCGGAGGACCACTACGCGATGTCCAGCGACCCCGAGGCGGAGATCGGGATCGCGCTCGCCAGCGATCTCGTGCGGTCGCTGGCGGGCGGCCCCTGGTTCCTGATGGAGCACTCCACGGGCGCGGTGAACTGGCAGCCCGTCAACCGGGCCAAACTGCCCGGGGAGTTGCGGCGCAACGCCCTCGCGCACGTGGCCCACGGAGCCGACGGCATCGCCTTCTTCCAGTGGCGGGCGGCGAAGGCGGGCGCCGAGCAGTGGCACTCCGCCATGGTCCCGCACGCCGGCACCGACAGCCAGATCTGGCGGGACGTGGTCCGACTGGGCGCGGATCTGCGGGCGCTGGCCGAGGTACGCGGCAGCACCGGCACGGCCGAGGTCGCCATCGCCTGGGACTGGAACGCCCGTTGGGCCCTGGAGTTCCCCGCCCAGCCCAACAGCGAGCTGCGCTTTCAGGATCTCGTGCGCTCCTGGTACGAGCCGCTGTGGCGATCGGGCGTGGCCGTGGACTTCGTACGCCCGGACGCCGACCTGTCGGCCTACCGTCTGGTCCTGGCACCGAGCCTGTACCTGGTCGACGACAAGGGTGCGGCCAACCTCACCGGCTTCGCGGAGCGCGGCGGCACATTGGCGGTCGGCTTCCACAGCGGGGCCGTGGACGAGAACTGCCATGTACGGCTGGGCGGTTACCCGGGAGCGTTCCGCGAGGCACTCGGCGTCAGGTCGGACGAGTACTTCCCGCTCCAACCTGGTGACACGGTCACGCTGCGCGGAGGCGGTACGGCCTCGCTGTGGTCCGAACGCCTGCGCCTGGAGGGGGCGGAGACGGTGATGTCGTACGAAGGGGGACCCCTGACGGACGTACCCGCCGTGACACGTCACGCGTACGGCGAGGGCACGACCTGGTACCTGGCCACGCACCCGGACCCGACCGTCCTCGCCTCCCTCATGACCCGCATCCGCACCGAGGCCGGCGTGGAACCGGTCCGCACGGCACCGGAGGGCGTCGAGGTGGTTCGCCGCCGATCCCCGTCCGCCGACTACCTGTTCCTGATCGACCACGCGGGCAACGGCGCACAGGTGCCCGTCGCCGAGGACGCGGTCGAACTCCTCACTGGCAAACCGGCACCCGGCTCGGTCACGCTGGCACCGGGAGAGATCGCGGTGGTACGGGAGCCACGGCGCGGCTGACGAGACGGTCTCGGTGTCGGGCTGCTCGGACGATTCGCCGTCAACCGCGGCCGTATGCAGACCTCAAACTGTGTCGGTCGTGCATGAATCCGCGGTGGATCCGTGAGCATGCCCGTGGATCGCAGCGTCGAGGACCTGCTTCGCGAGCCGGCGCCGAAGGTCCTCGGCACCCTCGTCCGCCGGTGACGCTGCCGGCCGCCGCACTCCAAGACCCTGTGCGGCAAGGGTGTTCGTCGGCCCCCGCCTCTCCACTATTCGTATCTGATCGACCAGGATCGTTTGTGGTCGAGCGTGTTCTCAATCGTTGAGTACGAACCACGTCACGGGATGACGTGGCCTTCCCACCACCTCACGGAGGAAGCAGTGATGCCCAGCGAGGACCGGGACCTGTCCCCGTACACCGGATGGACCAGGAGGCACTGGACCGCGCTCGCCGACCGGATGCTCGTGGCTGTCGACCCCTACCGCTCCCCGGGCGGGGCCCGGATCGACCTGCCCGGTCCGGCGAGCCGCAACGGCGCGGTCTCCGACGGCCTGGAGGGCTTCGCACGCACCTTCCTGCTCGCCGGTTTCCGCCTCGCGGGGGAGAAGGGCGCGGATCCGGCGGGAATGCTGGAGCGGTACGCCGAGGGCCTGGCGGCGGGCACCGACCCGTACTCGCCGGAGGCATGGCCCCGCCCGGACGAACACGGCCAGGCCAAGGTCGAGGCCGCCTCCATCGCGCTGGTGCTGCAACTGACGAGGCCCTGGCTGTGGGACCGGCTCGACAGCGGCGTGCGCGAGCGCATTGTCGTATGGCTGGGGACTGTCGTGGGGCAGCCCTATCCACCGATCAACTGGGTCTGGTTCCGGATCGTCGTGGAGTCGTTCCTGCGCGAGGCCGGCGGACCGTGGTCGGCCGGCGACATCGAGGAGGACCTGGCGGTCCATGCCTCGCTGCGCCGACCCGGCGGCTGGCTCAGTGACGGGCAGGAGCGGGCCTACGACCACTACACCGGCTGGGCCCTGCACCTGTATCCGCTGCTGTGGACCCACTTGTTCGACGTCACCGGCACCCTGTGTCCGCCGTCCCTGCGCCAGACCTGGACCGCGGACCTCGGGCGCTACCTCGACGACGCGGTACGTCTGGTCGGCTCCGACGGTTCCCCGCTGCTGCAGGGACGCAGTCTGACCTACCGCTTCGCCGCTGCGGCGCCCTTCTGGGTCGGCGCGGTCACCGGAGCCGGCGGCCAGCCGCCCGGACTGGTGCGCCGCGTGGCCAGCGGCATCGTCCGGCACTTCGCCGACGACGGGGCTCCCGACCGGAACGGACTGCTCAGTCTGGGCTGGCATGCCGCCTGGCCCGCGATGCGCCAGGCGTACTCCGGGCCCGGCTCGCCGTACTGGGCGACCAAGGGCATGCTCGGCCTGATGCTGCCCGAGGGGCACCCGGTGTGGACGGATCCGGAACTGCCGCTGCCTGTGGAGACCGGAGATGTCGCACGGGTGATCAGCGCCCCCGGCTGGCTTGTCAGCGCACGGCGCCGCGATGGCATCGCGATGGTGCTCAACCACGGCACCGACCACGCGCGCCCCGGCGACCTGACCGCGGACTCGCCGCTGTACGCGCGGCTGGGCTACTCCACAGCGACCGTTCCTCCCCTGGTCGGCGCGTCGGCGACGGACCCTGTCGACAACGCGGTCGTGCTGCTCGACGGCGCCGGCCGGGCCAGCCACCGCAGCGGTTTCGAGACCCTGTTCGCCCGAGAGCTCCCCGGTGAGGTGCTCGCCGCCGCCTCGCGGGGACCGGTGCGCTGGGTCGATGTCAGCGCCGACGACTCGCCCGACCACGGCTCCGGCCGCGCGGGGCCCACGACCCCCGGGCCGGTTGTCACCGTCGTCTCGCTGCTGCGCGCAGGGACGGAGGTCCGGCTGGTCCGGGTCGACGCCCCGCCGGCACAACCGAACCCCGCCTGGCGCTCGGTGCGCCTCGGCGGCTGGCCGGTCGCCGCCGACGTTCCGCCCGAGACCCGGGCAGGCACCGGCCTGTCGGGGGCTCCGTACGCCGGAGCAGGCACCTCTTCCCTGTGCTCCAGGCTGCGCGGCCTGCTGGGTCTGCACCGCGGAGGAGTGGCCACCGGGAAGGACGACAGCCCTCTCGGCGCCCGGACCGCGACACCGTGGCTGGCCACGGACAGCGTGCCCTACGGTGAGGTGCTCGCCGCCGCGGTGGTCCTCGATCGGGATGGCCCGAACGAGGCGGACCAAGTGGACCCTACTGTTGTCGTGCATCCGGGTCCGGGCGGCGGCCACCGGGTGGAGCTGACCTGGCCGGACGGCCACACCACCGAGATTGATCTGCCTGCCGCGCCTCAGGCGGCCGTCTGACCTGCCTCGCCTGCCTGCCTCGCTCCTGCTCCGGCAGGGGGAAACTGCCCGACTATGACGGACGAATTGGTCGGGCCGGAAACGCCCGCGTACCACGGCCGCTTGGCGCAGCTGCCGATCCGCGAGACCAGGCGCTGTTCCGGGCCTTGATGGACCAGGTGTGAGTGTGTGGGGTGGCGTCAGCGAGTTGGGCGACACTGTCTCGGCTACAGGAGAGCATCAGACTCTCAGGCGCGAACTGCCCGACGTATCCGGTCCGTTCGCCGATCTGCCCGCGGCTCAGGCCGCGGTCTACGCCTGGGTGCACACCTACAACACCGTCCGGCCCTCGGCAGGTCACCAACCAGACCCGCCGCGACGCCGTGGTGAACGAGCTGCGGCGCGCCATCCCGGCCGGTGAGCTGGGGCCGGGGCAGCGGCTCAAAGAAGTCCAGATCGCCCAGCAGATGGGGGTCAGCCGCCCGACCCTGCGCGAGGCCATCTACCAGCTGATCCACGAAGGGCTGTTGGAGCAGCAGCCCTACCGCGGTGTCGTCGTCACCACGATCGACGAGAAGTTCATCCGAGACGTGGCCGCGGTCCGCATGGCCCTGGAGCAACTCGCTGCCCGGGCCCTGGCCGACGACCCCGACGCCTCCCGCAAGGCCAAACTCCGCGAGAGCTTCGCGGAGTACAAGGCCGCGAACGCCTCCCAGGACACGGACCGCCTGCACCAGGCCCACATCGACCTGCACTGGACGATCTGGACCGCCTCCGAGAACAGCATGCTCACCCGCATGTGGCCAACCGTCGAAGCCCAGATCAACATCGCCATCACCGTCGACGAGAGCACCCGCTCGGACCCCGACCGCGCGCTGCACATCCACGAACGGCTGATCGACGCGATCCTCGACGGCGACCCCCGGCTCATCGACGCCGAGGTGGAACGGCACACCCTGTGGAGCGCCGCGGAACTCATCGACATGCTCGCCGAACGAAAAAAAAGCGCAGGCCGGCCGGACGCCGGGTGAATGCCGGGCGTCCCGGGTCCATGGGCCCCCGTCCCCTGTGCCGAAAGGACGGCGTGCGCTCAGCTGCCCCACCAGATCGCGTTCGATGCCCGCCGGTTCGTCCGCTCGCTGCCCTGGAAATCGGGTCCGGTGCCTCCTGGACGCACTCCGAGACGCCTTCAACGCCAACCCCTGGAAGCCGCCAGCAGCCGCGTGAATCCGCAGTCCTGGCCGTGCGCCCGGGCGGTGTCGAGGTAGGAGTGGACGGTGCAGTACCACTGCGCGGTGGCGACGCGGCGCCAGCAACCACCGACCTCCATCCGGAGTTTGACCATCCGCAGGGCCCGCTGGGCCGGATCGTTGGTGCACCCGATGTCGAAGCGGGTGGTGAAGAGCAGGATCTCGCTGGTGCGCTTGTTGAGGATCTCTGCGGCCACCCAGGCGGGGTGACGCTTGTTCTGGCTGGTGCGCCGTCCGGTGTTCTGGGCCAGGCCTACCAGGTAGGCGTGCCGCCACCGGTGGTGCAGTTCGGTACTGACGGCGTCGTCGGGCCGGTCGTGGCCTGCGACTTTCGCGGTCTCGACGGCGGTGTGGAAGTCACGCAGTGCGTCCTGGGCCATCTCGGCTCAGGTTCGCCCTCGATGACGCCGGTCAGGTCGCGCAGGATGTGGGCACAGCAGATCTTGTCAGCCCGCCGCGTCGCGCACGTCTACGAACAGATCCAGCCCGCCGAGCACCACAGCGGCGACACGGCTTCGGGTGGCGCCGGCCAGGATCCCGGCTCGGGACTTCTGTCGCCCGAGAAGCGGGACGAGACCAGAGTCACGTGAGGCAACTTCGGCAACCGGTTCGACCGCCTCGACCGCCGCCCGCCCTGCTTCAGGCCGATGCCGGCCTCCAGCTGCGGGAGCCGGGTGTTCTCGTGGTCCCGTCACCGAGCGCGGTACACCACCGACCGGCCGACTCCGCGTATCGGCGCCTTCCCGGAACCGGTGGCTGCCCTCAGTCCCGAGGTACTGGGCCCGGGCATGACGGTCCTGGTGCCGCGACATGGCCGCCGGACGGGGCGTCCGCTCCGTGAAATCCGCTCCCCTGTCCTTAAGCGGCCCCAGGTTGTGCGGTGTGTGACGGCATGGGAAACGACCCGCCAATCCTCGGCATGGAATTTTTCATTTTGATCAAATCGGCTGCTGAACAATCCCCTGCGGCCCATTCTCGGACTCGCCCCGCCGGCTTTCCCGGCACGGACCACGCCGGAGCCCCGGCCGACCGAGCAACTGGAGACGCAGCACATGTCCCACGCAGTCAAGCGCAGCAAGCAGTCCCGCGGCCGCCTCGGCAACACCCTGCTCGTCGCGCTCAGCGCCACCGCACTGACCGTCGGCCTCCAGGGCAGCGCCTCCGCCGCCGTACTGAATCCGCTGACCCCGAAGGCAACCGCCTTCCAGAAGAAGTACATGCCGGACTTCGACTACGACACGGACGGCTGCTTCCCCGCGGCAGCCATCGACACGAACGGAACCCTCAATGGCGGCCTCAAGAACAGCGGGTCGATCACGGGCGGTTGCCGAACCGGACACCTCGGCAAGGCCAACACGTACTCACAGTCGCTGTGCAGGAACGGCTGGTGTGCGTACGTCTACGGCCTCTACTTCGAGAAGGACCAGACGCTGAACGGGGCCGACGCCTTCGGGCACCGCCACGACTGGGAGTCCGTCGTGGTCTTCCAGAAGCAGGGCGCCGAGAAGCCCAGCTATCTGGCCGCCTCCCGGCACGGCGGCTACAGCACCCACCCGATCAACGAGGTGCCCATGGACGGCACCCACGTGGAGATCGTCTACCACAAGGACGGCGCGAGCACCCATGCCTTCCGCTTCGCCAAGTGGGGCGAAGCGCCGGAGGCCTGGGGCGACGGCGGCTGGGACAGGCCTGGCCTGCTCACCCTGGACCTGATGAGGAGCGACCTCAGGACCAAGCTGTCCGACGCCACCTGGGGCAAGGCCAACTTCCCGCTGGCCGGCAACCTGGTCAGCAACATCAACAAGGCTCGGCCCTCGGCGGTCCCCGCGTTCTGACGCACGGATCCGCAGCAAGCAGCCCCCGGCGGGAACCTTCCCTGTCCGCCGGGGGCATCTCCGTGTCGGCGCCTCAGCGCAGAGTGAAGAAGATCATGGGGTTGTCCTTGCTGTCCCGGAGAGGGTGGCCCAGGGCGAGGGTCCGCTTGACGTCGTTCAGACGGTGATGCATCTCGGGGGCGTGCGCCTTGGAGGCGGTGAAGTAGGTGTTCTCCTGTTCCGCGAGCCAGCGCAGGACGACCGCGCCCTCGGTGAACGGCAGCGGGCGGCGGCCGTGGAAGACGTCGTGGACGCACACCGGTATGCCCGGCCGCATCCGCGGCAGCAGGTGCTGGATGTACCAGCGGGCGAAACTCGCCGAGTGCGCCGCGTCGATGAAGAGGAAGTCCGCGGTGTCCGGGATCTTCTCCAGGTTCTCCCGCGCGTCCCCCTGCGTGAACGTCCAGCAGCCGGTGGAGAGCCGCTCCGGGACGTTGCGCTCGACATGGTCCACGATGTCGTACGAGTAGAGGTGGCCGATGCCGTTGTCCTTCAGTGCCTGGAGGATCCAGGTGGTGGACCAGCCGTGGAAGGTCCCGATCTCGACCACCGTCTCCGGACGGGCCTCTCGCAGCAGGAGGTAGGTGATCTCCGCCTCGATGTCGTCGAGTTGGGCCTTCAGCGAGGTCGGCGGCGCGAGCAGTTCCCGCTGCTTCTCGCGGACCCGGTCGAGATCGTGGGCATAGGCGCGGTAGAGGCGGACGATGTGGTCGATGTCGATGTGCTGGTGCATGCGCGCTCCGTGCGAAACCGGTCTGGTTGGTCAGGACGCGGTGACGCTAAAGCGCGAGGGCGGGTCGGCACGTCACACCCGGGTGCCAACTCCGCTGTCACACCCCGGTACTACGTGCCCGGGGCCGGGTGCGGCCTGCCCGGGGCCACCAGCCCCGACTCGTAGGCCATGACGACGAGTTGCGCCCGGTCGCGGGCACCGAGCTTGGCGAGCAGCCGGGTCATGTGGGTCTTGACGGTCTGCTCGGCCACCACCAGCCCCGCGGCGATCTCCGTGTTCGACAGGCCCTGCGCGACCAGCAGCAGCACCTCCGTCTCCCGGGGTGTGAGGCCGTTCAGCCGCACCTGGGCGTCCCTGCGCGGGGCGGGGCGGCGCCGGGCCACGTCCTCGATGAGGCGTCGGGTGACGGACGGAGCGAGCAGCGCCTCACCTGCGGCGATCACCCGTACCGCCTGGACGAGTTCGGAGACCGGGGCGTTCTTGAGAAGGAAGCCGCTGGCTCCAGCGTGCAGGGCCTCGTAGACGTAGTCGTCGATGTCGAAAGTCGTCAGCATGAGCACCTTGGGGCGGTGCACCACGCCGGGCGGCGAATCGAGCAGTTGCCGTGTTGCCTCCAGCCCGTCCATCTCTGGCATCCGTACGTCCATCAGCACCACGTCCGCGTGGGTACTGCGGCTAACCTCGACACCGAGGCGGCCGTTGGGCGCCTCCCCCACGACGTCGATGTCGCTCTGCGCCGACAGCAACGCCGCGAACCCCGAACGCACCATGTCCTGGTCGTCCACGACGACCACCCGGATCACCATGTTCACCTCTCCTGTTCCGGTCACCTGCGAAGTCCACGCGCCCCGGCCACACGACGGGCCGGGCATGCGCGCAGAAACCATCGCGTACTCATGCGGTCGGGGCATGAACCGAGCTCAGGCGTAGACCGAGCTCACTCTTCCCTCCTGGCAGGACCGCCGCGTCGGCCGAACGGCCACAAGCGGCTGACCGCGAAGGGAGGGACCTCGGCCGAACGGCGGATGACGGAGTCTAACGGGTCCTGCCGCGGCCGCCGACCCGGTCATCGAGGCACGTGGGCCCACACCGTGGACTCCCCGTGTGTACGCTCCGCTTGGATCAGCCGATCACCTCATCGACCGCGGACCAGCGCTTCCGGCGTTCCGCCAGGCGGTCACCACGATGTCTTCTCCGTCGGCAGGATCGCCATCACTTCCCAGCCCCGGCGGTCGGATCGGGGTCCCGTACGCAGCTCGCCGCCGAGCGCGGTGACCCGTTCGGTCAGCCCGACCAGGCCGAAGCCGCCGCCACGCGCGGCGGCCGGCAACCGGGTGCCGCCGCGGCCGTCGTCGCGCACCGTCACCACCAGCGCACGGCCGTCGTAGGCCAGACCGACCGTCACCTCAGTGGCGTCGGCGGCGTGCCGCCGTACGTTGGTGAGGGCCTCCTGGACGACACGGTGAGCGGCGGCCTGCGCCTCATGCGGCAGGTCGTCGGGCACCGAGGGGTCACGGCGCAGCGCGGCTTTCGGGCCGACGGGCCCGCCGAAGCCCTCCACCAGTTCGGGGAGTACGGCCAGATCGCCCGCCGGGTCGCGACCGGTGCCACCGGTCTCCCGGACCTCGCGCATCAGGCCTACGGTACGGCGCATGGAGGCCAGGGCCTCGGTGGCGGAGCGTTCGACGTCCTTCAGGATGCCCGCCAGACGCTCGGGGTCGGACATGGCCAGAAGCTGAGCCACCTGCGACTGCACCAGGATCCCGGTGACGTGGTGGGCCACGAAGTCGTGCAGGTCGGCCGCCATGGCAAGGCGTTCGGCGCGCTGGGTCTCGGTGACCGCCACGCGGCGGCGGTGGTCCAGCGCGCGCAGGTACCCGGCGAGTCCGGCGACCGCGCAGACCGCCAGCAGCATTCCGAAGGGGTTGACCGACGACTCGCCGAGGGCCTCCCTGTAGGGCAGCGCCAAAACCGCCGCACCGTCCAGAACGCCGCACACCGCCGCCCACCGCACGGGGCAGTCACGGACCGCGATCAGGAGCAGGCACAGCAGGACCGCGAGTTCGCCCGGGCCGGACAGCGCCTCCTGTCGGGACCAGAACACGGCCGCCGTCACCGCACCGGAGACGACTGCGGGCACGGCGGTGCGCACCGTCACGGTGAGCCATGCCGGCCGCCGGGCGACGGGCCACAGGAGCGCCGCCAGACCGATCGGCAGCACCACCGTCTGCGGCCACCACGAACCGCCGTCGAGACCGGCGAACAGCACGTCCGCGCCTGCCGCCAGTAACAGAAGGACGATGCCGAACACCTTCAGAAAGCCCCGTCGACGGCCATCCGGTCCGGGAGACGTACCGAGGGCACGCACGCTGCTCAGGAGATCCACGGCGCGACCTTAACCTCCCACCGGCACAGCGGGATCAGCCGAACGGCCACTTGCCACAACGCTGCGGACCGCGCACACCGGCCGAACGGCCGACACCTGACACGGACAGGGGCCCGGCACGGTTTTTCAGCGCCCGTGAGGGCCTACTGACCAATTCCTCGCGGGACAAGACTCGATCCCGGCCGACGGCACTCCCCCGCCGACGGCTCCGGCGGCCCCGGCTCACATGCCCCCCTTGCGTGGGCCAGGGGCCGCCCGTGTGCGCCTGCGCAGACAGGCCTCGTCCGGGGACCATCCACCGACCTATCGGGAAGCGAGACAGCACCTTGCGGAACATGCACAGCCGCATCGGAAAGAGACTGACGGCGCGGAGTGCCTCATACGGGATAGCGGCCCTGATGACAGTCGCCGGGCTTACAGCCACCGCCGTCGTTCCGGCGGCAGCGGGCCCGTCACCGGACCTGCCGGCCGGAGCGGCGAGCGGGTCGGCCCGGGCCGGCGTCCACGTGACACTGGTGACCGGTGACACGGTGAGCGTGGACGGCACGGGCCGGGTGACGGCTGTGCGGCACGGCAAGGGCCGCGGGCACATCGGCTACTCGGTCCGGCGCACCGGCGGCCACACCTACGTCATTCCTTTCGACGCGGTGAAGCTGCTGGCCGGAGGGCGGCTGGACCGCCAGCTGTTCGACGTCACGCAGTTGGTGAAGGACGGATACGACGACACCCACCGGGGGCAGCTGCCGCTGATCGTCTCGTACAAGGGCGGTAGCGGCGCCCAGGACGCCGCCCGGCGTGTGCTTGCCGCCGACACCGATGTCGAGCGCCGGCTTCCGGCCGTCCACGGCGAGGCCCTGACCGCCGACAAACCGGACGCCGCGCAGGTGTGGCGGACCCTGACCGACCCGGTCGGCCGGAGCGGCGCCGTGACGGCGGCGCCCGGCATCGACCGCGTGTGGCTGGACGGCCGGGTCACCATGGACACGCGGGCCTCCTCTGGCCCCGACCCGGAAGGCGGGGTCGTGCAGATCGGCGCCCCGGCCGCCTGGAAGGCCGGCTACGACGGCAAGGGCGTGAAGGTGGCCGTCCT
Organism: Streptomyces sp. P5F9; assembly: GCF_057961495.1. Taxonomy (NCBI): domain Bacteria; kingdom Bacillati; phylum Actinomycetota; class Actinomycetes; order Kitasatosporales; family Streptomycetaceae; genus Streptomyces; species Streptomyces sp. P5F9. The sequence goes on from NZ_JBXVPZ010000003.1 coordinate 73,300, forward strand.
GGACACCGGCGTCGACGCCACCCACCCGGACCTGAAGAACAGTGTCCTGGCCGCCAAGGACTTCTCCGGCTCCGGCTCCACCGTCGACGAGGTGGGCCACGGCACGCACGTGGCCTCCACCGTCGCCGGCTCGGGCGCGAAGAGCGGCGGCACATACAAGGGCGTGGCGCCCGGCGCGAAGCTGCTGATCGGCAAGGTCCTCGACGACTCCGGCGGCGGCAGCGACTCGTCGATCATCGCCGGGATGCAGTGGGCCGTGGCGCAGGGCGCCAAGGTCGTCAACATGAGCCTGGGCGGCACCGACACTCCGGGCATCGACCCGCTGGAGATGGCGGTGAACAGCCTGTCGGCGTCCTCGGGAGCCCTGTTCGTGACCGCCGCCGGCAACGAGGGCCCTTCCGACACCACCATCGACACTCCCGGATCGGCCGCGTCCGCCCTGACCGTGGCCGCCGTCGACCACTCCGACAAGATCGCCGACTTCTCCAGCCGCGGCCCGACCGCGGACGGCGCCCTGAAACCGGACATCGCCGCGCCCGGCGTGGACATCGTCGCGGCCGAGGCCGCGCACACCAGCCTGGGCGAGGAGGTGGCGCCCGGCTACGTGTCCATGTCCGGCACCTCCATGGCCACACCGCACGCCGCCGGGTCCGCCGCGCTCCTCGCCCAGGAACATCCCGACTGGACGGGCGAGCGGATCAAGGCCGCGCTGACGGCCTCCGCCGAGCCGCTGACCGGCACCACCGGTTACGACACCGGGGCCGGCCGGGTCGACCTGATCCGCGCCACCGGCGCCACCGTCACCGCCGAACCGGTCTCCGCCGACTTCGGCACCCAGTCCTGGCCGCACAGCGACGACACCCCGGTCACCAGGACCCTGACCTACCGCAACTCCGGCGCCCAGTCCCTCGCCCTGGACCTGGCCGTGGCCGCCGACGCTCCCGGCGGCGGCAGCGCGCCCGACGGCATGTTCACCGTCTCCCCGGCCCGGCTGACCGTCCCCGCGGGCGGCACCGCACAGGCGACGGTCACCGCCGACACCCGGACCGGCAGCGCCGACGGCGTCTACTCCGGCGCGGTGACCGCGACCGGCGACGGACAGAGCGTGCGCTCCGCCCTGGCCGTCAACCGCGAGGTGGAGTCCTACGACCTCACCCTCACCGTGACCCGCAGGGACGGCAAGCGCGACGACGAACCGCAGCTGACCGTGGTCGGACTGGACTCCGGCAAGACGTACAACCCCTACGACAACGGCATCAGCCGCAACGGCACCGTCACCCTGCGCCTGCCCAAGGGCCGCTACCTCGTCGACTCCCAGAGCATCGACGCCCACGACAAGATCGCCATGCTGGTCGCGCCCCGCCTGACACTCGACCACGACATCTCCCTGGCCCTGGACGGGCGGAAGGCGGAGCCGGTCAAGGTCACCGCCCCGGATCACCGGGCGCACATGCAGGACGCCGAGGTGGTCCTCGCGGCCCACGGCGCCAAGTCCGCCTACGACTACGCCGACGCCACCAGCGTCTTCGCCGGCGACACCTTCCTGGGCCAGGTCGGGCCGGACGCCCCCGCCGGATCCTTCATCGCCCAGGCCGGCGGGATCTGGCAGCGCACCGCCACCTCACCTGCGTACCACCTGATCACCACCCACACCGGCACCTTCTTCGACGGTCTGAACCGCATCTACTCCTCCACCCGGGGCATGGCCCGGGTGGACGCCGCGGTCGGTGCCACGCTCACGCACGTCCAGACGGCGCCCTTGAACCTGTGGACCGTGCCCGGCTGGTCGGTGCTGAACCACACGGTGCAGGGTGTCCTGGGCCTGTGGCGTGCGGCTCCGGCCGCCTCGGTCACCCAGTACCTGACCACCGATCACGGCCTGCGCTGGCAGCTGGGCGCCCGGCTGGACGGCGACAGCCACGACGGCTGGGCGTCCACCAACACCGCCCGCCGCTTCGAACCCGGCCGGGACTACCGGATCACGCTCAACGGCGGGGTCTACGGGCCCGCCGTCTCACCCGGCGGGACCTTCGGCGGCGCGCGAGAAGGCCACTACTGGCAGGTGTGCGTGCCGATGTTCGCCGACGGCGCCGGCGACGAGACCGGCGTGGACGCCACCGTGCGTGCCCGCCTCACCTCCGGCTCCACCCTCATCGGTGACCTTTCCGACCCGTGCACCGCCGTCGGCAGAGGCATGCCGACCGGCACGGCCAGGTACCGGCTGGCCATGACCGCCACCCGCGCCAAGGACTACAAGGTCAGTGACCGTGTCGAGGTGGTGTGGGCCTTCACCTCCGGTGGCAGCGAGGACGAGAACAAGGTGATCGCCCTGCCCCTGTCCGTCGTCCGCTTCCATCCGAAGCTGAGCCTGACCAGCACCGCCAAGGCGGGCGCCCGCGTCACTGTGCCGGTGTCGCTGCAGGGCCCGGCCGCGGTCAAGGGCCACCTGAAGTCCCTGACCGTGCGCGTGTCCTACGACGGCGGCCGCAGCTGGAAGCCGGTCGCCGTCCGCACGGACCACGCCGGCAAGCGGTACCTCAGCCTCACCCACCCGAAGAAGCCCGGAACCGTCTCCTTCCGGGCATCCCTGACCGATACCGGCGGCAACTCCGCCACGGAGACCATCCACACCGCGTACCGCACCGTGCGCTGAGCGCTTCGCACGCCGTGCCTCCGGCCGTACCGGTCGGAGGCACGGCCGTGTCGGTCCCGCGTCCGCAGATTGGGCCGGAATTGCCCCTGATCGGCGGCCGACCATAGGTTGGGCGCCGATCACCGGTGTGTTTGCAGGTCGAAAGGTACGGCCCCGTGGGACGACGCGAGAAGCCGCTGGACCCGGATGCGGGGCCGGTGCAGCGACTGGCGCACGAGCTGCGCATGCTGCGGGAGAAGGCGGGCAAGCCGCCGTACCGCGAGATGGCCGAGCGCGCGGGCTACTCGACGACGGCCCTGTCCCAGGCGGCGGCAGGCGATCAGTTGCCCTCGCTCGCGTTGACGCGGGCGTACGTCCAGGTGCTGGACGCCGACCCCGACGAGTGGGAGCGGCGCTGGCGGGAGGCGGACGCGGAGGTGCGGGCGTCCTCGGTCGAGGAGCGGGCACCCTACCGGGGGCTGGCCCGGTTCGAGCCGGGTGACAGCGACTTGTTCTTCGGCCGGGACAGGCAGGTCGACGAGCTGCTGGGCCTGGTCCGCGCGCACCGGTTCGCGGCCGTGTTCGGCCCCTCCGGCAGCGGCAAGTCGTCGCTGCTCCGGGCGGGGTTGATCCCGGCGCTGCGGCAGGCGCAGGACGCCGACCGCCCGGCGGTGATCCGCGTGCTCACACCGGGTGAACAGCCCTCACGCACGCACGAGGAGGCCCTCCTCCCGAAGGACGGCGACCTGGACACCTGGGTGCTCGTCGACCAGTTCGAGGAAGTGTTCACCCTCTGCCACGACCGCGAGGAACGCGCCCGCTTCCTCGACCTGCTGCTGCGCGCCCGCGACCCGGAGAGCCGGCTGTGCGTGGCCATCGCCGTGCGCGGCGACTTCTACGGCCACTGCGGCGCCCACCAGGAGCTGGCCGAGGCGGTCAGCCGCGCGAACCTGCTGGTCGGGCCCATGAGCGGGGACGAGCTGCGGGACGCGATCACACGCCCCGCGACCGCCGAGGGCCTGAACGTGGAGCGCGCGCTGACCGCCCGCCTCATTGACGAGGTCACCGACCGGCCCGGCGCCCTGCCGATGCTCTCGCACGCCCTGCTGGAGACCTGGCGTCGCCGTCGCGGCCGCACTCTCACCCTGGCCGCGTACGAGGAGGCCGGCGGGGTGCGCGGGGCGATCGCCACGACCGCCGAGCAGGTCTACGGCGACCTCGCGCCGGAGCAGGCCCGCACCGCCCGCCGCATCCTCCTGCGGCTGATCGCCCCCGGCGACGGCGCCGCCGACACGCGCCGACCGGCGTCGCGGGACGAGCTGGGGCCCGACGCGCAGGACGTGCTGGAACGCCTCGCCGCCGCCCGGCTGGTCACCCTGGACGGGGACACCGTCGAGCTGGCCCACGAGGTGCTGATCACGGGATGGCCCCGACTGGCCGCCTGGATCGACGAGGACCGCGATGGGCTGCGCGCACAGCGGCTCCTCGGGGAGTCGGCCCGTGCCTGGCAGCAGCTGGACCGTGACGCGGGCGCCCTGTACCGGGGGACGCGGCTGGCCCGGGCCGAGGAGTTGTTCACCGGGCGGTCCCGGGACGACCTCGCCGAGCCGGAGCGGGTCTTCCTCGACACCTCCCTCGCCGCGCGCGATGCCGAACTGGAGGCCGGGACACGCGCGGCCCGCCGTACCGGTCTGCTCACTGTGGGGCTCTCCGTGTTCCTCGTACTGGCCCTGGCCGGGGGCTTGCTGGCCTGGCAGCGTGACCGGGCCAGTGACGACGAGGCGGCCAAGGCGGCCGCCGGCCGTCTGGCCACGGTGGCCGACAGTCTGCGCTCCGCCGACCCCCGTACGGCCGCACTGCTCTCCGTCGCGGCCTGGCGGCTCGCGCCGCTGTCCGAGTCCCGCTCAGCCCTCCTCGACGCCTTGGCCCGGCCGGAGAGGGACGCCTTCACCGACCCGCAGACGGGCGAGAACACCCGGCGTTTCCTCACCGGTCAGGGCCGCGCCCTCATCACGGTCACGGGCACCGAAGTGACCGTCCGCGACGTGGCCGACCACCGTGTCACCGCCACCTACCGGCTGCCCGGCGGCACGGAGGTCTCGGACGCCGGCCTCGATACCCGCTCCCTCGTTCTCACCGGCCAGGACGGCAACGAGCTGTGGAATCTGGCCGCCCGCAGACCGGTCGCCGAACTGGGCGACGCGTCCTATTGGGCGGCGCCCGACGGCAGCACCTACGCCACCGGACCGACGGATGGTCCCGGTCCGGTCAAGATGCACCGGGCGGGCGACGGCAAGGTTCTGTTCACCACGGACACGCCACGCGCCCTTACCGCCGCAGCGGTCGGCCCGGGCGGCCGCCTCCTCGCGCTGTGTCCCGCCGAAGGCGCGCCCCAGGTGTGGGACACCGTCCATGGCAAGAGGCTGTCGGGTTCCTGGGAGAAGGCGGGAGGCACCGTCTGCGGTACCGGCTCGGGGGCGGACGGCGGTTCCCGGCTGCTGCGGTTCAGCGGGGACGGCCGGCGCCTGGCCGTGTTCTCCGGAAACACGGCCACGGTCTGGGATGTCTCCGGCGGACGGGAGGTGGCCGATTTCCAGAGCGCCGGCACCAGTGGCTTCAGCCAGGCGGTCCTCTCCCCGGACGGGCGGTTCCTGGCCACAGCCGACGACCAGGAGATCGCCGCGTGGTCGCTGGACCTCGGCGGCGTACAGGTCTTCCACGCTCCGTTGGCCGGTGCCGAGGTGAGGGGCCTGACCTGGGCCCCGGGCAGGAACCGGACACTGCGCTATCTCGACGGCGCCACGGTGCGCACCTACGACCTGAGCGACCGTCTGGACGCTCGCTGGCAGAGCACTCCCGCCGACGCGACCGCGCTCAGCCCGGACGGCACCGTCCTCGCCACAGCCACCCGGTCCGGCCCCGGCTACCGCTTCGAACTGCGCTCCACACGTACAGGTGCCGTCCAGGCGCGCACGATGCTCGGTGCCCTGCCGGGCGACGGTGCCGAAGGGACCCCGCCGCTGGCCTTCAGTCCGGACGGACGGGCCCTCGCCGTCGCCGACACCGTGTCCTCGCACGGCTCCCTCCGGCAGCGCTTCACCATCTGGGATGTTCCCGCGCACCGGGTCCGTACGTCGTTCCAGACGTCCGGTGCGGCAGACCGCATCGTTTCCGCTCTCGCCCTGGGCACAGGCGGCCGGACCCTGCTGGCCGCTCGCTCCCCGGGCGGCGACGGCACGACCGAGGTCTGGGACACCACCGCCCACCGCCGCACGGCTACCCTGAGCGCCCTCAACGCGGACAGGCTGGCCCTGCGGCCCGACGGCCGGCTGCTCGCCGGTTCCGCCGACCGGTACGCCAAGTTGCCGTCCAATCGCGTGAGCGGGCGCGCCCTGGCCGACGATCAGCAGGTCACCGCGCTGGCCTTCAGCCCCGACGGCACCCGGCTCGCCGTCGGCGACTCCACCGGGCACGTCACCCTGTGGGGCGGTGACCTGCGTACCCGTATGGGCATCCTGACCGGCACCTCCGACACCGTTTCCGGGGGCGAGCCCGAGGCCGTGGGCGCGCTCGCCTTCTCCCCCGACGGCGGCACCCTCGCCGTGGGCGGCCACAACGGCACTCTGCGCCTGTGGGACACCGCCGGGCAACGTCTTCTCGGCAGCGACCTGCCCACACCCGGCGCCGAGATCGACACCGTCGCCTTCACCCGGGACGGCGCCACCCTGTACGCCGGTGGCCCGGACGTGCTGCTCCAGCGCCACCCGGTCGCCCCGGACGACGTCGCCCGCATCCTGTGCGTGCGGGCCGGCGGAGGACTCACCAGGGCGCAGTGGCGGACGTACGTTCCCGACGCGCCGTACCGGCGGGTGTGCCCCACCACGCGCTGAGCGGGACCTTTTTTGTTCACAGCGACTCCGACGGTCGCTGAAAAACGTCTCTGACCTGGACGATCGGACTCCGAAAAGCCCCCTAGCCCAGGTTCTGGTCCTCATGCGCACACAGCTAGTCCTCCCCTCTCTCCTGCTGCTCGGCTCGCTCTCGCTGACGGCCGCCTGTTCGTCCGGTTCCTCCGGGACGTCGGACGCGGCGACCGTCGGAGCGCGCTCCGGGTCGTCCTCCGGCACCGTGCCGGTCCGTGCGGTGGACCCTTCGAAGATCAAGGGTCTGCGGATCGTCAACGACAGCAGCGAGGACAGCTCCTGTCCCTTCGCGACCAGCTACCCGGACGTGCCCGGCGCCGAGGCGATGACGTCCGCGATGAAGAAGTACGTGGAGCAGCGTCTGGCGACCTTCCGCTCGTCGTGCGACGACAGCAGCGGCGTCGGCGACATCGGCGAACTCAACATCAGCCACCAGTTCCTGGTCGCCTCCGGAGACGTCCTCGGTGTCCGGCTCACCACCCAGGACGGCACCGCGGCGGGGGGCGGGCTGGACACCCGCACCTACTGGTACGACGGACAGCCGGGTGCGGACCGCACCGCCCTCGCCCTCGTCGCCGACGGCTCCCGGGACGCCCTCGTCGCCGCCCTGAAGAAGCAGCTCAAGGGCCGGGACGGCACAGACGCGGAGACGGTGGACGGGGCGTTCGCAGACCGGTCGAACCTCGGCGACCTCCTGATCGACATGGCCGTCAACGCCGACGGCGGACTGCGAGTGACCTTCGCCCGGGGCACGGTCGGCGCCGCCCCCGCCGGCTCCTACGTGGTGACCCTCTCCCCGGCGACCGTCACCCCCTGGCTGTCCGCCTTCGGCAGGCGCGTCCAGCGGCAGACCGTACGGCCGTCCGGCTCGCTCGACCTCGGGGCGGCCGCCACGCCCACTCCCGCCGTGCCCACCCACACGGCCTCCAGCGACGACGACACCGACTGCAAGCAGGTCATGTGCGTCGCCCTGACCTTCGACGACGGGCCCGCCGCCCCGGAAACCGCGACCCTGCTGACGTACCTGGCGCAGTACAACGCCCGGGCCACCTTCTTCACTGTCGGCCAGAACGTCGCCGCCCACCCCGACCTGGTCCGCGCCGAGGCCCGCGCCGGCAACGAGGTGGGCAACCACTCCTGGAGCCACCCCGACCTCACCAAGCTCACCCCCGAGCAGATCGCCTATCAGCTGAACCGCACCAGCGCCGCGATCAAGGCCGCGACCGGCAAGGCCCCGACCCTCTTCCGCCCGCCCTACGGCGCCGTCAACAGCACCGTCCGCCACGCCACCAGGCTCTCCCCTGTGCTGTGGACCCTTGACACCGAGGACTGGAAGTACCCCGACGCCACGAAGGTCGCCCAGAGCGTCATCGGCAAGGTGAAGCGCAACGACGTCGTCCTCATGCACGACATCCACCCCACGTCCGTCGCCGCGGTTCCCGAGATCCTGCGCATGCTGACCGCTCGCGGCTACCACTTCGTGACCGTGAGCCACCTGCGCGCCACCATGTGACCCAGGCGATTAAATCGTTTCACTTTCGCGATGGGCCATTTTTGACGCAAGCATTGACCGCCCTGTGACAGGACCCTAATCTCCGGGCAATCGTATTGAAACCTTTCACGAGCCGAGGGTGCACCATGTCCTGGGACCTGTCGCGTCGAAGACTCCTCCACCTCGGTGGTGCCACGGCCGCCTCGGTCGTCCTGAGCGGGCCCCGGGCACTCGCGGCCGACGGCCCGGGCGGCGTCACAGCCCACGGCCGGCCGCCCGCGCCGACCGGGACGCTGGCCGACCTGCTGCCGCAGGCACTCGTCACGAGCGCCGGGCAGCGCCCCCGGTTCAGCTGGCAGGTGCCCGACTTCGGCGCCGGTACCCTCCAGCGGGCCTATCAGCTGCAACTGGCCGCCACTCCGGGCGGTTTCGAGGACGAGCGGCTCGTCTGGGACTCGGGCAAGCGCAGGTCCGCCGACTCCACCGCCGTGCCGTACGCGGGAACGGCCCTGCGGCCTCGTACCGCCTACTGGTGGCGGGTCGCCAGCTGGGGTGAGAAGCGATCGGCCTGGTCGGAGCCCGCCCTCCTGGCCACCTCGGTCGAGGACGAGTGGGAAGCCGAGCCGATCTGGGTGCCGTCCGGCCCCGTCATGGCGGACGGCACCTTGGCAGCCCGGCTGAGCATCACCACCGTGGCCGCCGGAGTGTGGTTCCGCGCAGCGAACAGCGCCAACAACTACATGTGGCAGCTACGGGCCGGCAGTCCAGGCATCCTGCGCAAGCACGTCTGCGTGAACGGCACCTACAGCGTCCTCGGCGAGGTCCGCCTGCCGTCCGCCGTCGTCACCGGGGAGTGGCTCGACCTCACCGTCACCATGACCGGCTCCGCCTTCACCACCAGCGTCAACGGCACCGTGGTCGACACCACCACCGACACCCGATACACCTCCGGCAACATCGGACTCCGTAACGGCCTGACCGAGTCCCAGGTCTACGACCGCGTCACCTTCACCGCCGCCGACGGGACTGTCCTCCTCGACGACGATTTCGCCTCCGACAAGGGCACCTTCTCCGCCGGTACGGTCTCCGGCGGCACGCTCACATTCCCCACCGGCGCCTCCTCGCTCTCCTCCTATGGGGCCGACGACACTTGGGCGCTGCTGCGCCACGAGTACGACACGGATGCGGGCAAGGAGATAGCCGCCGGCATCCTCTACCTGGCGGCCGCCTCACCCGACCCGGCCCGCCAGTACGTGGCCAAGGTGTGGAGCAACGGCACCGTGGTCGGGCACGCCTCCGTGCGCTCCGGCACCGGTACCGCGTACCAGGCGTTCGACGTCACCTCGACGCTTCGGGCCGGCGGAAAGGCGAACGCGCTCGCCGCGCTGTGCTGGACCACCTCGGAGCAGAAGTTCCTGGCCCAGTTGGAGATCACGTACACCGATGGCAGCCGGAACACCGTCGCCTCGGGAGACCACTGGAAGGCGCGCCGCCAGGCCGGACTACTGCCCGCGAAGGGCAGCGCGGGCAGCAGCTACTACACGGTCCCGCAGGAGTACTGGGACCTGCGGCAGGAGCCGGTCGGCTGGACGCGGCCCGGCTTCGACGACGGCGATTGGCACACCCCGGCCGTCCGCAGCGCGATCGGCGGACTCGTCCCGGCCCCGATCGAGCCGCCGCGGCTGCACGACGTCACTCCCGCCTCCATAACGAAGGTCGCCGACGGCCGCTGGCTGGTGGACCTCGGCCGGGAGATCGTCGGCGGGCTGTCCCTGGAGGTCACCGGGAGCGCGGGCGACACCGTCGAAGTGCGCCTGGGCGAGGAGTTGAACTCCGACGGCACCGTCAAGTACCAACTGCGCGCCACCAACACCTACCGAGAGGTGTGGACCCTGCGCGACGGGAAGCAGAGCTTCGAGCACTGGGGTTACCGCGGCTTCCGCTGGGCTGAACTGCGCACGACGCTCGACCTGTCCGCCGCCGTCGTCACCGGGCGGGCCTGGCGGCTCGACTGGGACGACACCGACGCCTCCTTCCACAGCTCCGACCCCGATCTCGACCGGGTCTGGGAACTGTGCCGGTACTCCATCGAAGCCACCCGCGGCGACCTCTACACCGACACCCCGACCCGGGAACGCGGCCCCTACGAGGGCGACGCACTGATCAACCAGCTCTCCGAGTACGGCGTCCAGCGGTCCTACGCCCTGGCCCGCTGGTCCAACGACTACCTGGTCCGCAAGGGCACCTGGCCCACCGAGTACCGCCTGATGTGCGCACTGTCCGCCTGGGAGGACTACCTCGCCACCGGCGACGACCGGCAGCTCGCCAAGGACTACGACCTGCTCGCCGCGAAGAACCTCACCGCCTACCTGGACTCCCAGGGCCTGGTCCGCAAGGCACCCGGAAGCACCAGCCAGGATCTGGGCGACCTCGTCGACTGGCCGACCGCCAGCCGCGACGGCTACGTCTTCACCAACGTCAACACCGTCGTCAACGCCTTCCAGTACGCGGCCTTCGACGCCCTCGCCCACTGCGCGGCGGTACTCGGCAAGGACGACGACGCCAAGGCCCTGCGCTCCCGCGCCGACACCCTCGCCACCGCCATGCGCGCCACCCTGCTCGACAGTGCCGCCGGCCGGTTCCTCGACGGCGAGGGCACCACGCACAGCGCTCAGCACGCCAGCGCCTTCCCCGTCGCACTCGGCGTCGCGGACACCCTCGACGACGAGGTACGCACCCGGCTCGGGAACACCCTCGCCGCGGGCGGCATGCGGGTGAGCGTCTACGGGGCGCAGTTCCTCCTCGACGCCCTCTTCCAGCTCGGCCGCGCCGACGCCGCGCTCGCGCTGCTCACCTCCACGGCCACCAACTCCTGGCTGCACATGCTCGACACGCTCAAGGCCACCATCGTCACCGAGGCCTGGGATCCCGCGCTGAAGTCCAACATGACGCTCTCGCACGCCTGGGCGTCCGCTCCGGCCAATGCGATCCCCCGGCACGTGCTCGGTGTCCGCGTCACCTCCCCGGGAGCTGCCGAGTTCCTCATCCGCCCCAGGACCGGCGCCCTGACCGACGTGGCGGGAACGGTCCCGTCCCTGCGCGGCCCGGTCAAGGTCGCCGTGCACCGCTCGGCGGACACCCACACGGCACGCGTGACGGTGCCGCCCAACTCCCGCGCGGTGCTGGAGGTGGAGATCGGCGACGCCGACCCGGCGGAGTACCGGGTGACCGCGAAGGCACCCGGCGGGCAGGGACGTGTGAAGGTCACGCCGCTCACCGACCTCACCGGCACCGTGCTGCGGATCGAGCCCGTCGGCTCCGGCACGACGAAGGTCGAGCGCACCCGTTCCTGACCGCGAGACCCCCGGGCTCCGGCGCGGGGGAACTTCCTTGCCACCTCGGCCCGTTCACTTGTCCTGTCACGGGGATGTCACGTCTTGTTCTCCTCCGCAGCGTTCACCCCACGTCGCGGAACCGCATCCTCCATGACGTGAAGGTGCATAGGTCATCCAGGCCGCCGCGCGTGTGCTCGTCGTCGACGCCGACGACGGTACGCGTCCCCTGCTGACGAAGGTCCGCGAGCTCGGGCTTCGACGTGTGCGTGGCCGGTCCCGGTGAGGACGCCGTCCCGGTCGGCGTCTCCTTACACCCTGACCTGGTAGTCCTCGTCGCGATCCTCCCGGACGGCGACGGCTTCGAGACCTACGGCGCTCTGCGCGCCGCCGACATCGACCCACCCGTCCTCCTCCTCACTAGGTCACTAAGCCGTTCGAGTTGGAGGAGGTGGTCGCTCGTGTGCATGTGCTGCTGCGGCGCGGGCATGCTCAGGACTGCCGACTGCTGCGTGTCGGGAGTGTGGCGCTGGATCCGGACACCCGCGAGGTATGGCGGGACGGGACACAAGTCGCCCTTTCTCGCCGGGAGTTCGACCTGCTCGGTCACCGGCTGGTGACCAACACACAGGAACTCGCCTCGGCGCTCGGGGTGTCCCTTCGAACCATCACCCGGGACCTGAACTGGCTCCGCGACGCCGGTCTGCCGGTGACCGCACACCGGGGCCGCCTCGGAGGCGTGACCATGCTGCCCGGGTCCGGGCTCGACCTCACGCGGCTCACACCGGACGAGCGTGATCACCTGTCGCTCACCGGGCTGGACGAGAAGCAACGTGCGGAACTCGACGCATCGGCCGAAAGCCGCCGCGCGCTCTCCAAGATCGCCGCCGCGCAGCCACGTCGAGTTCATGAACTCCTGCCGCTCACCGACGTAGTGCACGTGGACAGCCGTCCCTGGCGTCAGCCACGAGCTTCCGCCACGACTCCGGCTTCGCTGATCGGCGCGGTGCGGCGAGGTCGCCGGCTACGGATCGAGTACGACAGCCCACGCGAGTCATGCCCACGCGAGCTGGTCGTGGATCCCTACGGGCTGGTCGCCAAGGCCGGCATCTGGTACCTCGTCGCCGACCGCGCCCGAGTGCCACGGATGTACCGACTCGAGCGGATCACGACGTGGAAGGAAGTCGACCAGCCACGACGGATCCGCGAGAGCCAGACCCTGGCCACGGTCGCCGCAGCGCTTGTTGACCAGTGGGAGCGCAACCACGCGATAGAGGTCAGCGCCACCATCGACCAGGCCCAGATCGAGCGAGCGCAACGGATCTTCGGCCTACGACTCGTCCCGGACGACCCCGATGAATCCGCAAGCGGCCGCAAGGTGACGATCCGCTTCCTGCACCTGGAGGACGTGCGAGCACTACTGCCGTTCGGGAGCGCCATCACCGTGCACGGCCCCACCGAAGCCAGGGCCCACCTCCGCGACCTCGGCACCAGTCTTGCCCACCACTATGCGCCGTCACCAACGCCCTGACCCGCAACATCTAGGTACCGCCTGTCGAGTACGAACGCGAATTCCGGCGAAACCAGCAGCGCACCCCGCAGTCCGCCTGACACAAGATCAGTCCGGACCGTGAAAGTCGGGGCAGTTCACGGGCGGGGGGCTTTGCGGCGACCTGTCGACGGCCTCGGCGGACGCCCTGTCACCCGGATCGGTCATGGCGGTGTCGACGACGCCGGGGCAGACCGCCTTCACCCCGTAGCCCCTTCGACGCCGACTCCAGCGGACCACCCGAGTGAGGCCGACGCTCGCATGCTTGGTCACGGCGTACGCGCCGACGTACTCCAAGCCCGTCAGGCCCGTGAATGAGGAGGTGTTGACGGTCGTCCCGCCGCCTGCGGCCGCGATCCCGGTGGCGAGGGCCCCGCCCTGGTCGTCGAGGAGGCCGGCGACCACGAGCCCTGCCCCCTCCGCCCCGAACAGTCGCGCCTCCCGCTCACCCTGGCCGCGCGGCGCCCGTGACGATGACGACCCGTCCGTCCCGCCTGCCCGTACGGATCTCCTCCGGCGAATGGCGAGCCGGCAGCGTAACTGACGAACCATCAGGCGAGAAGAAGGCCAGGCTTGTTCACTGTGCCCGAAATGACCGATGCACTCGCGAAGTGAGAAAGGCCACTCCAAGTGACCTACGGGTAGGGTCATTTGACCCTGTGAACGCCTGATAACTCGCCCAATAATCCCTCTAGCCGAAGGAAAAAATTCGCAGGAATGGAGAAAGAAGTGGCCAAGAGGGCCCTGAAGAAGAACAAGAAGATCCAGGCGGTTGCCGTGTTGTCGGCGCTCGCCACGGGTGGCGTGATCGTGAGTCTGCTGCCGTCGGCCAACGCCGCCGACGCCGCGACCAAGACGCCGGATGAGATCATGCGGATGTGCCAGAAGGCCCGCGTCATCGACGGTAAGGAGCAGCAGTTCCCCGGAATCTCCGACGCGCCACTGGCCGACTCCTGCGATTTCGTGGAGACCAAGTTCGAGACCTTCAGCGGGGAGCCGCAGCAGACGACCCCCGAATTCCCCAACTGTGAGCCGAACGCGAAGAAGCCGGCGACGGCCACAATAAAGGGGTCAGCGGTCGTGACCCAGGGGCAGGGCAAGTACACCGCGACCCAGCAGGGCGGCGGAGGCGGACTCTTCGGCATACTGAACGTCTCCTGGACGAAACACAAGGCAACGACGGACCTGACCACCAAGACGGTGATCGCTTCCGTGGGAGACACGCCGAAGATCCCCGTCGGCAAGGTGCTCTTCGTGCAGTTCACTCCGAACATGCAGCGCATGACCGGTCTCTGGCGCGTGAAGATCGACGCCCGTCCCGCGACCACGACGACCAACGCAGTGGCCGAGCAGATCTTCGAGGCCCCCGACGTCGTCGAGGGTCCCGTCATCCTGCCCGGCGCGGCCGGCGGACCCGGCCTCGCGGACGGCATCAGCGAGCCGATCATCTCCGACTGCTGAAGCCTCCGACCACCCACACAACCAGGAGAAACACCATGACAAGCACCGGCCGTCGCGGAAACCACCGGAGCAAGAAGAAGCGCCTCGCCCTCGTCCTGGCCCCGGTCGCCGCCGTCGCGGTGGCAATACCGCTGATGAGCAACGCGGGTGCCGCCACACCCGACGAGGTGGCCGCCGACTGCAGCAAGGGCTCCATCGAGCTGGAGAACTGTGAGTTCGTCGACGTCCAGGTCAAGAGGGACAGTTTCGGCCCCAACCAGCGGGTCTCCAATGTGTCCAAGAACTGCGGCATCCAGACCGATCAGGCCAAGACCTTCGACGTGGCCACGACCGTGACCCGAACGGTGACGATGGAGGACGGATTCACCGTGGACGGCGACACCAGCCTGGCCGGCTCGCTCATCTCCATCGGCGCCAAGTTCAGTACGTCCGAATTCAACCTCAAGACCGACGCGAACGGGACCGGATTCTCCTTCAGCAGTAACGACGACGTGTATGCGGACAACATCGGCTTCTTCATGTGGTCCCACAGGCGCACCGACGTCAGCGGCTTCCTCAAGGCCACGTACAAGGAGGAGCAGGACGGGAAGAAGGTGTTCTTCTCCCCCAGCGAGGGTTCCGCCGACGTCCACGTCTTCTATCCGCAGCTGTTGAAGAACGGCACGCCGAACGGTCGGCTCTGGCTGCGCAACGTGAAGTGCGGAACACCGGAGGCCGACGCGATTCTCAAATCTGCCGGTGGGAGCACCGACAGCACGGCGAAGAACGCCCAGCTCCGTGCCGACGTGGAACTTCCCGGATTCAAACAGGGCGGTCCGAACATCACCGACGTGGAAATACCGGAGTCGGTGATCCCAGCTCCTTAAATCGTTCTCAAGCGCGAAGCACAGGCGCGGCTCCCAGCCATCGGAGGACCGCGTCTGTGCTTCCCCGCGCGTCCAGCTTGGCGTAGATGTTGCTGAGGTTGTTGCGGACGGTCTTCTTGCTCAGTCCCAGGCGCATGCCGATCTCCTGCGCGGCGAGGCCGGTGGAGAGCAGTTCCATGACCTGCCGCTCGCGGGGTGACAGCAGGGCGCGCAGCCGCTCCGTCTCCGCCCGGCCGTCCGAAACCGGCTGCGCCGCGTCGCGGAGGGCGGCGCACGCGGTGGGCGAGAGGTAGGTGTGGCCGGCCGTGGCGGCCACGACCGCCGAGGAAAGCATGCAGGTGCAGTAGTCGCCGTCGACTAAATAGCCGGCCCCGCGCCGGACTACCTCGGCGACCGCCTCCACGTCCTGGCGAGGGCTGACCACGATCACCGGCGCACTCATCGCGCCCATGTCCTTCAACAGCCCGGCGAGGGAGACGGACGGGTCCTCGCACCGCAGCACCACGACATCCACGTCAGTCTCGCGGAGACCCCGGTAGGGCGGGGACATCGGTAGCGCCCGGCTCACATGCGGGTCGTCTGGCGCGGGCCAGTCGTGGTGCGGCCAGTCACCCTCCGCACAGGCGAGCACGACGGACAGACCACGGGAGTGAGTTGCGGGAACGGTGGTGCCGGCGTGCTGGGAAGTTCGGACGTGCCGAGGGGATCGCACTGCGCGGGTCCTTCCGCCGAAGCCAGAGAGAAATCTGCTCGCCGAGGTACGGCCTGAATTGAGACTGTGTTCGGTTTTTTGAGGAGGCGTGTGTGCAAGCGGAGGGCGGCTGCCAATCCGAAAAAGGCGGGGTAGTTGCCTGGAAGACGTCATGGACGCACACGGGTATGCCTGGCCGCATGCGCGGGAACAGCTCACGGATGTACCAGCGGGCGAAACTCGCCGAGTGCGCCGCGTCGATGAAGAGGAAGTCCGCGGCGTCCGGGTCCCTCTCCAGGTTCTCCCGAGCGTCTCCCTGCGTGAACGTCCAGCGGCCGGTGGACAGTTGCTCCGGGATGTTGCGCGCGACATGGTCCACGACTTCGTACGAGTACAGGTGGCCGGTGCCGTTGTCCCTCAGGGCCTGGAGGATCCAGGTGGTGGACCAGGCCGTGGTAGGTGCCGATCTCCACTACCGTCTCCGGGTGAGCATCGCGCAGCAGGAGGTGGGTGATCTCCGCCTCGATGTCGTCGAGTTGGGCCTTCAGCGAGGTCGGCGGCGCGAGCAGTTCCCGCTGCTTCTCGCGGACCCGGTCGGGATGGTGGGCGTAGGCGCGGTAGAGCCGGACGATGTGGTCGATGTCGACGTGCTGCTGCATGCGCGCTCCTGCGAGACCGGTCCTGGTTGGTCAAGGCATGGTGACGCTGAGGCGGGAGGAAGGGACGGCACATCACACCCAGGTGCCGAACTCCGTGTCACACCCGGGCATGACGTGACGGAGCCCAGGGCCGGAGTGTGCCGGGGCCCGGATCGTGACGGTGGCGTCGGGCCTGCCCGTCCGTGATACCCGCAGCCGGCCGGGCACCTGGCCAGGCTGCGTGCCGAGGCGGCCCAGCCGGGCACCGCCCAGGCCGACCATCGCGGCTGGTGGCACACGGCGTCCACACCGGTCAGGGCGGCGGGGTTGCGCACATTCGAACCCCTGGCACGGCGGACGTCGTAGACGACGGGCTCGTGCCCGCGGGCGTGCGGAGCCGTCACGGCCTGGGACCCGATGAATCCGGCATCGCAGGTGAGCAGTACACGCATACGCCGAACGCTAGGGCCGCACACCCCACGAACCGGTGGGCCTCGCCCGTCACGTCACCGGTCCGTAAGACCTGCCGGGCCGAGCGGAAGGGACACCATGAACACCGTCGACCCCAGCTCGCTGCTCAGCGTGAGCGTGCCGTCGGCACTGGTGGGTAGCCCTTGGCGCGGAAGAAGGTGTCGAGGGCAAGGGTGACGATGCCTGGGGGATTCTGATCGCCGATGCCGTGCTCGGCTGGGGAGGCCGAGGCTACCTCGCCACACGCCCCGGCCGCAGTGCCCCCGAAGCATGGCGGCCCGAACCAGGGCGGCAACAGGCGGGTCCGGTTTCAGGCGGACGCCATCGCACCCTGCCCGACAGGGGGCGTCGCACACTCGCCGCTGCCGCCGCGGCCGCTCTCGCCCTGCTGGTGGCCCAGAACCGGTCAGCCGACAGCGGCGTGCCCGCGCCGGACACGCCGACCTGGGGGCTCCCGTCAACGACTTCCCGAGCCCCGGCTCCACCGGGCAGGTCGGCGCCGGACACTCCGCATCGCCAGGCTCGTCCACCGAGCGGCGGAGAACTTCTGTTGCGCCGGCGCCAGGACCTGGTTCTGGCGCCGGACGGCCGACGCGACAGCGTGGTCGTGGCCGACCGCGACGCATCCGGCAGCCAGCGCTAGGCACTTGAGGCTGCGGCGGCGGAGACCGCCCCAGGTCCCGTACATAGCCGGACAATGCGAGAGCACTGTGGGAACGGCATCGAAGGAATCCGCACCGCGAATCACTCCCGGCGCGGATCTGAATCGCCCGCGTACGGACGGCAACTCCTGCGAAAGTGCGCTCGAAGTCTCGACAGGTCCCGGGTAACCAGCGGTAATTTCTGCCACGTCCCCAAGGCAACCGCTTTCTCTCCCCGGGAGACACACCCTCACGCGCAGACCCCTCGCCTGCCTGACGACGGCGGCCGCCGTTGTCGGCGGGCTCACCGGGGCAGTCCCCTTCGCGGCCGCCGTCGACTCCGGTGCCTTCAGCGTCCTCAGCTACAACGTCGCGGGCCTGCCCGAGGCCGTCAACAGTGCGCCGACGCCCCGTGAGTCGGCCACGACGGCCATCGGCGAGCGGATAGCGCCGTACGACATCGTCCACGTACAGGAGGACTTCAACTACCACGCCTACCTCTACGCGGCCGACACTGCGCACGCCTACCGCACCGCCACCAGCGGCGGCGCCTGCATCGGCAGCGGCCTCAACACCCTGTCGAAGATCTCCTACGACGAGGACGACTTCGTGCGGGTGGGCTGGAACACGTGCACCTACAGCTCGGGCGACTGCCTGACCCCCAAGGGCTTCACCTTCATGCGCCAGCGCCTCCCCGAGGGCGTCTACGTCGACTTCCACAACCTGGGCACCAACGCCGGCACCAATGACGACGACCTCGCCGCCCGTGCCGACAACCTCAGCCAGCTCACCGACTTCATCTCCACACACTCCGCCGGCAACGCGGTCGTGGTCATGGGCGACAGCAACACCCGCTACACCAGCTCCGGCGACACCATCGCCGAGTGCGCCGCCGCCAACGGCCTCACCGACATCTGGGTCCAGCTGATCCGCGGCGGCGTCGCCCCCACCAAGGGCAGCTACGCGCTCGTCTGCAGCCAGACGGGAACCACCGTCCCCAACGACTGCGAGGTCGTCGACAAGACCCTCTACCGGGGCAGCAAGTTGGTCTCGCTGAACGCCACGTCCTACAACAACGAGCACTCCAAGTTCCTGACCGACGACCAGCTGATGCTCTCCGACCACGACCCGCTCACCGGGGCTTCACCTGGTCGCGCAACGCCGACTTCCAGCTCAGCGACCAGTTCGGCGGTCCGCACGGCGACTACTACCAGGACATCGACAGCGTCCCGGCCGCCGCCCGCGCCACCACGATCTCGCTGCGCTCCGGCTCCCGCGTCGACCAGGTCGGCATCACCCTCGCGAACGGCACCACGCTCACCCACGGCGGCACGGGCGGCACCGCGTCCTCGCTGACGCTGGGCAGCGGTGAGTACGTGACGTCGGCATACCTGTGCGAGGGCAAGTACAACGACACCACGCGGATCTTCTACGCCAAGTTCACCACCAACATGGGCAACACCCTGGCCGGTGGCACCACCACGTCGGGCTGCGTGACCCGCACCGCCCCGTCCGGCTGACAGATCGCCGGCTTCCACGGACGCTCCGGCGACGAGCTGGACAAGGTCGGCTTCATCTACACCCAGTGCTGACCCACCTGTACCGGGGCGACGCCGCATCATGCGTCGCCCCGGTACGCAGTCGCCACAGTGCGCACAGAAAACACAAATACGCGCCAGGTCGATTGACGGGCACATGACCAGGCCCTACGTTCTGATCGATTTTCCGAACTTCGTTCGAAATAACGGCCATTCATCCGGCCGGTTCAGGTGCCCCCGCACGCCACCCTGGAGCCCAAGTGAGCCAAAACCCCCACCTGTCCCGTCGCGCCCTCCTCGGCATGACCGCCGCAGTCCCCATCGCCTTGACCCTCGGCTCGGGCACCGCCCACGCCGCCGACTCGGCCTACGCGATGGTCTACTTCACCGAGTCGACAAACCTCGGCGACGGCACCGACTACGGCCTGCACCTGGCCGTCAGCCCCGACGGACTGAACTGGACGCCGCTCAACCAGAACAACCCCCTGGTCACCCCGACCGCCGGCGCGCTGGGCCTGCGCGACCCGTTCCTCATGCGCAAGCAGGACGGCACGTTCGTCGTCATCGCCACCGACCTCAAGGGCACCGACTGGAGCTACAACAGCCAGTACATCCACGTCTGGGACTCCGCCGACCTGCGCACCTTCACCGGCTACCGGCGCCTGAAGCTGCACGACATGACCACCCACAGCTGGGCGCCCGAGGCGTTCTGGGACGCCGGCCGCGGCCAGTACGCGGTCATCTACTCCTCGGTCAACGACAGCGGCCACAACGTGATCATGGTCAACTACACCAGCGACTTCGTCACCGCCTCCGCCCCGCAGGTGTTCTTCGACCCCGGCTACGACGTCATCGACGGCGACATGGCGGTCGGCGTGAACGGCTACAACTACCTCTACTTCAAGAAGGACCAGACCCTGGTGAGCGCCAGGTCCACCTCCCTGGACCCGGGCAGCTTCACCGAGTACAGCGCCGGTGTGGCGCACGGCGGCACCGAGGCCCCTACTGTGGTCAAGTCCCTCACGTCCAGCAACTGGTGGCTGTGGGGAGACACTTACACGCCCAACGGTGTCTTCTACGCCTGGCAGTCGAGCAGCCTGGCCTCCGGTACCTGGACGGCCCTGGACCAGAAGACCTACACCCAGCCGGTCAACTCCAAGCACTGCGGCATCGCGACGATCACCACGGCCGAGTACACCAACCTGCTCGCCAAGTGGGGCGCGCCCGCCTGGAACCGGCTCAAGTCCTACAACTACCCGGCCCGTTACGTCCGCCACGCCGACTACGTGGGCCGCATCGACGAATACCCGGTCGAGCCGTACAAGGACTCCCTGTGGACCCTCGTCCCCGGGCTCGCCGACAGCTCGGGGGTCTCCTTCCAGTCGGTCAACTACCCCACCCGCTACCTGCGGCACTACAACTACGCCCTCCAACTCGACGTCAACGACGGCACCTCGACGTTCGCGGGCGACGCGACCTTCTACCGCACGGCGGGCCTCGCGGACGCGAGCTGGGCCTCCTTCCGGTCGTACAACAACCCGACCCGCTACATCCGCCACTCGAACTACGTCCTGCGCATCGACCCCGTCTCCACGGCCACAGCGCAGCAGGACGCGACCTTCCGCGTCGGGTACTGACCATGGAAGGCACCCTCATGTCGAACACCTCCGCACTCGGCTGGGCCAGACGCGTCACCGTGCGCGTCCTCGCCCTCGCTCTCGCCCTGGCCGGCCTGACGGTCCTGGCCGACCACGATCCGTCGAGTCCCCTGGCCGCCGAGCCCGCCGCGGTCAGCACCACGCAGGCCGCCGTCACTCCGCCGTCGATGGGCTGGGCGTCCTGGAACAGCTTCGCCAGCAGCATCGACTCCGATGTCATCAAGGAGCAGACGGACGCTCTCGTCTCCTCCGGCATGGCGGCGGCCGGCTATCGGTACGTCAACCTCGACGACGGCTGGTGGCAGGGCGACCGCAACGCCGACGGCTCCATCGCCGTCGACGCGGACCTGTGGCCGAGCGGAATGAAGGCCGTCGCCGACTACATCCACAGCAAGGGTCTGAAGGCCGGCATCTACACCGACGCCGGCAAGAACGGCTGCGGCTACTACTACCCCACCACCCGCCCCGCCGCCCCGAACACCGGTATGGAGGGCCACTACCAGCAGGACCTGGAGACCTTCCAGCGCTGGGGCTTCGACTACGTCAAGATCGACTGGTGCGGCGGCCGGGTGGAGGGCCTCGACCAGGAGACGACCTACAAGGCAATCGCCGCCGCCAACGAAGCGGCCACCGCCGTGACCGGGCACAAGCTGGTGCTGTCCTTCTGCGAGTGGGGCAGCGGACTGCCGTGGAACTGGGCCACCGGGTACGGCGACCTGTGGCGCACCAGCACCGATGTCATCCTGTGGGGCCAGACGCCGACCACCGCCATGATGCTCACCAATTTCGACCGGGGTCTGCACCCGGCCGCCCAGCACACCGGCTACTACAACGATCCCGACATGCTGATGGTCGGCATGAGCGGCCTCACCGCCGCCCAGAACCGACTGCACATGGGTCTGTGGGCGATCTCCGGGGCTCCGCTGCTGGCCGGCAACAACCTGGCCACGATGAGCACCACCACCCGCGACATCCTCACCAACCCCGCGGTCATCGCCATCGACCAGGACCCGCGCGGGCTGCAGGGCGTCAAGGTGGCCGAGGACACCCGCAACCTTCAGGTGTACGGCAAGGTCCTCACCGGCACGGGCCAGCGCGCGGTGCTGCTGCTCAACCGCACGTCCTCGTCGGCGTCCATGACCGTGCGCTGGGCCGACCTCGGCCTGACCGATGCCGCCGCGTCGGTGCGCAACGCCTGGACGGGCACCAACGCCGGTTCCCATGCCGCGAGTTACTCCACCACCGTCCCGGCGGGCGACGCCGTCCTGCTCACCGTCTCCGGCACCGAGGCGTCCGGGTCGACCTACGAGGACACCACCGCGGCCACCACACCCACCTTCAGCGCCGTCACGACCGGCGCGGCGGGCACCAAGCTGGTGGACATCACCTACGCCAACGGCGGCAGCACCACCCGCAAGGCGACCATCCAGGTCAACGGCCAGTACACGTCCGTGGTCGCCTTCCCGCCGACCGGCTCGGCCACGGCCTATCGCACGGTGTCCGTACTGGCGCACCTGGGCAAGGGCACCAACACCGTGCGCTTCGCCGCCGTCGCCGGCAGCACCGCCCCCGACATCGACGCCATCGGCGTCCAGGGCATCCCCGGCACCAATGGCGTCGCCCTCGTCGGCGCCGCCTCGAACCGCTGCGCCGGCCTGGAGAAGAACACCATCGCCGACGGCTCCCAGGCCATCCTGTGGGACTGTTTCGGCGGGCGGAACGAGACCTTCACGCAGACCTCACGCGGCGAGCTCGTCGTCTACGGCAACAAGTGCCTGGACGCCGACAACAACGGCACCGCCAACGGCACCAAGGTCATCATCTGGGACTGCAACGACGGCACCAACCAGAAGTGGACCGTCCACTCCGACGGCACGATCACCAACAACCTGTCGGGACTGTGCCTCGACGCCGAGGAAGCGGCGACCGCCAACGGCACCAAGCTGGTCCTGTGGACCTGCAACGGCCAGACCAACCAGCAGTGGACCCTCAACTGACCTGACCCGTACCGTCACACCGCCCGTCGCCGGGCCGGCCGTCGAACCGGTCCCGGCGACGGGCGCTGTCGTCCGCCGGGCGGGACCGTGGGCCGTCAGCGCGGTGGCGGGCCGGGCCAGATGGCCGAGGCGTCGTCGCGGTCCACGTCGGGCAGTCGGACCGGGCGGACGGGGACGGTGCGGGTATGGCCCTCCGGCACGACCGTCCACGGGGCGGGATGGCCGGAGTAGCACAAAGTGGTGAGAACGAAGACCCCGTCGGCGTAGACCTCGACGTATTCACCGATGGTGAGGATGCGCAGGCTGGTGGCGGGTTCGGTCAGTATCGTCTCGCCGAGCCGGTCCCCGTCGGGGCCGGTGACCCAGAGGTTCTTGCCGTCGCAGCCGACGCGCAGGGCCGGGCGGTCGCCGCCGGGGGTGTCGGTACGCAGGGTGATCTCGACGCGGCCGGTGAGGGTGAGGTCGCCGACGGCATGCAGGGCGGGATGTTCGGTCTCCTCGCCGAGCCAGGTGTTCAGACCGGGCCACCATTCGAGGCGGGGTGGCTCGTCCGGCGCGGCCACCAGGAGTTTGGGCTGGGCGAGCATGCCGCGGCAGCGTTCGCCGGAGTCGGTGAGGTTCACGCGTCGGGGCGTTGTGTGCAGCACGACGCGGGCGCCGTCGGGGGCGGGGACGACGCGGGGTGCGTAGGAGCCGGTCGGGCCGAGCGGGCCGTGGCGGGTCCACGCGCCCCGCAGGCGTGGCGCGGTCCATGCCTCGAAACCGCGCGTGGCGCCGATGGAGCCGAGCAGGAGCCAGCTGCCGTCGTCGAGCCGCTCCAGAACCGGGCACTCCAACTCGTCGACGTCGCCCGGTGAGATGAGCGGTGGCTGGACGGTCCAGTGCTCCAGGTCGTCCGAGGTGGCCCAGGCGACACAGCCGCCCACCTCGACAGGCCGGGAGGCGTCGGCGGCGCAGACCACCATGATCCAGCCGTCGGACTCGTCGTCGCGCACGACGAACGGGTCGCGCCAGCCCATGTGTTCGCCGGTGCGGTACCAGCGCGCGTCCGCCTCGACAACGGGCCCGGTGCCGTGCCGGCGCCAGCCGGTGCCGTCGGTGCGCTCGGAGTACGCGAGCCCGACCGACTGCACCGGCCAGCCGCCCGGGGTGAGACCGGAGACGCCGGTGTAGAACATGGCCGCTCCGTCGCCGTGCCGGACGGGGTGCATGGTCCACACCGCCTGCTGGTCGAAGCGGCCGGGCAGGCCGGTGCCGAACGCGGTGCCCTCCGGCCGCCAGTGGACCAGGTCGGTGGAGGTGGCCCGGCCGTAGGAGGTCTCCATTCTCAGGTGATCGAACTCGGCCGTCCACGGGCCCTGCAGATGGAGCACGGCGTAGGTGCCGTCGTCGTCGCGCAGCAGGGCGAAGTCGTTCACGCAGAGGCCGGGCGGGGCGTATCGCATGCGCAGTTCCTGTCGGCTCGCAGCGCTCAAACGCGTGCGCTGAACATGGACCTCGAAGGTCTCACTTAAGAATCGGCCCAAGTAAAACCGAACGCAAACGCTTGCGCAACAGCGAGGGCGGGTTTACGGTCACGTCACCCACAGATCACACCGATGTGAAACCGACGGGAGAAAAGCGCTGTGACCGTCAGCATCACCGATGTCGCCCGCGCCGCCGACGTCTCGGCGTCCACCGTGTCCCGCGCACTGCGCGGCCGGCCGGGCGTCTCCGACGAGGTCCGCGCCCAGATCACGGCCGTCGCCGCACAACTCGGCTATACGGCATCCCGTTCGGCGTCCAGCCTGGCCAGCGGGCGCACCTTCACCATCGGGGTCGTCGTGCCGTACATCGGCCGCTGGTTCTTCGGCACCGTGCTCGACGCCGCCGAGAAGGTGTTCAGCGCCGCCGGCTACGACGTGCTGCTCTACAACCTGAACTCTCCGGAAGCACGCAAACGCTTCTTCACCAAGCTGCCGGTGCGCAAGCGGGTGGACGCCGTCCTCTCGCTGCTCATCCCCGACCTGGAGGAAGAAGAGGCGCTGCGCTCACTCGGAGTGCCGCTGGCCACCACCGTCGGCGGCCCCCGGGACGGCTTCACGGTGGTCGGCATCGACGACCACGCCGGCGCCACCAGCGCCGTACGGCATCTCGTCAACCTCGGCCACCGGCGCATCGGCATGATCTCCGGGGCGAGCGAACCCCTGCACTGGACCACCCCGATCGACCGCCGTCAGGCGTACCTGGACGTGCTGGCCGAGGCCGGCATCGCCCACGATCCGGCGCTGGAGGCGGACGGCGGCTACACCGTCGAGGGCGGCGAGCGAGCCATGACCGAGCTCCTCGCCGTCTCCCGCCCGCCGACCGCGGTGTTCGCGCAGTCCGACGAAATGGCGATGGGCGCGCTGCGCGCCCTGCGCCGGCACCGGCTGAAGGTGCCTGAGGACGTGTCCGTCGTCGGCTTCGACGACCACGAACTCGCCGAGGTCATCGGGCTGACCACCATCGCCCAGCCGGTGCCGGAGCAGGGCACGGAGGCCGCCCGGCTGCTGCTGCGCCGGTTGGAGGAACCGGACGCCGAGCCGGTCGGGCAGGTGCGGATGCCCATCCGTCTGGTGCTGCGGGAGACCACGGCGCCGCCGAGCCCGCACAGACCCCTGTGA